>JAJONL010000200.1 GCA_021323395.1 Nitrospira sp. | reverse complement strand
GCCGGCATCACCGGCTGGGCGCAAATTAACGGCTGGCGCGGCAATACGTCGCTCGAAAAACGGATCGAGCACGACCTCTATTACATCGAGCATTGGTCCATCTGGTTCGACTGTAAAATCATGCTGCTCACGGTATGGAGAGGCTTTGTCCATCGCCATGCCTACTGAGCGACCCGCCGGCCCTCTGTGATCCATCCGATCTCCATGATCGTGCTGAGGCTCGTCACATCGGCAAGTTATCTTGAGTTTTGCCCGGTGGCTTGTTAACATCGGCTTCAGCCGAAAGCCCGCATGCCCAGCACAGGTCGTCGAAAAAAAACTCCACTCGCGCCTCGCGTGTCTTTGCAAAGGATCCTCCGTCGTATTCGATTGCTTGCGACCGATGTCGATGGAGTCTTGACGGATGCCGGGATGTATTATTCCGAATCCGGCGACGAATGGAAAAAGTTCAATACCCGCGATGGAATGGGGATCAAGCTGCTGCAGCGCGCAGGTATTCTCACGGCGATCATTACCCAGGAATCGACCAAAATCGTCATGCGCCGGGCTCGGAAGTTGACGATCCCTGAAGTGCATCAAGGCGCATTCGATAAACTCACGGTGCTGAAAGATCTGATCGCCCGTCATCACCTCACGATGGATCAAGTCGCCTACATGGGAGATGATGTGAACGACCTGCAGGCGCTGGGGGCGGCCGGATTTTCAGCTGCTCCGGCCGATGGGATGCCGGTCGTATTGAAGACAGTTCGGTACCGGTGCAAATGCAAGGGCGGCGAGGGCGCGGTGCGGGAAGTGGCGGATCTCATTCTCTCCGCTCAGCGGGCCCAATAGCCGACCCAGGGTCGCGCGGAAGGTGAGTCGCGGGTCATGATCGTGAAAGACCATCTCTATCCAGTCATTCTGGCGGGCGGCAGCGGCACACGCTTCTGGCCCTTGAGCCGCCATCTGTATCCCAAACAGCTGCTGAGGATTATCGGCGACGAGACGCTCATCCAGCAGACCATGCGTCGCGTGCTCTCCTGTGCCCAGCCGAATCACGTCATCATTTCTACAAATCCGGGGCAGGCCGACTCGATTCGCGTGCAGTTGGGAGAGTGGAAGTCCGAATTGAAAGACAATTATGTGGTGGAGCCGGTGGGACGCAATACCGCTCCGGCCATCGCCCTGGTGGCAGGGGAACTCGTTCGTCGCGATCCTGAAGCGATGATGCTGGTCTTGCCCGCGGATCACGTGGTGACGGGCGAGAAGGCATTCCAGACGGCCGTGGCCTTGGGAATTCAATTGGCCGAACAGGGACATCTGGTGACGTTCGGGATCAAGCCCACGAGGGCAGAGACGGGGTACGGCTACATTCAGCCGAATCGACGGACTGCTCTGGCAAAGAAGGGCCGGCTGACAGGCCACCCCGTCGCGCGATTCGTCGAGAAACCCAATCAGACGAAAGCCGCGCAGTACCTCAAGAATGGAAACTACTTTTGGAACAGCGGTATGTTTCTGTGGAAAGCGACCACCATCCTGGAGGAAATCCACCGCCACCAGCCGCTCTTGGCCAAGGCGATGCAGCGGGTCGATGCCCTGCTGGCGGCCGGCGTTGAGCCGCGGCGCGTCGAAGAGGCCTATATGAAGGTGCCTTCCGTGTCGATCGATAACGGGGTCATGGAACGGTCCGCTAATGCGGCGATGATTCCCGTGGCGTTCGGTTGGTCGGATGTGGGCAACTGGAGCAGCCTCGAAGAGGTGGCTCCGCGGGATAAGGCCGGCAACGTGGTGAGCGGCCGGGTGATTGACCTGGATAGCACCAATTCCGTGCTCTACGCCGATCGCCGTGTGGTGGCTACGATCGGGCTCTCGGACATGGTGGTTGTGGACACGCCGGACGCGACCTTGGTCTGCCCGAAATCCCGCTCACAGGACGTGAAGAAGATGGTCGAGATTTTGAAGCAGCAGGGTGCTCCCGAACATCTCGAGCACGTGACGGTCTTCAGGCCTTGGGGATCTTACACCGTGCTTGAAGAGGGGGTTGGATACAAGGTCAAGCGGGTGACGGTGAATCCAGGGGGGCGCTTGTCGCTGCAGCTTCATCACAAACGAAGCGAACATTGGGTCGTCATTACAGGGACGGCTCGGGTGACCAGGGGAGAGGAGCTGCTGGATCTTCGAGTGGGTGAAAGCACTGCCATCCCCGTCGAAACCCCGCATCGTCTTGAAAATCTCGGCACCGAGACCCTGCATATCATCGAAGTGCAGAACGGTCCCTACCTCGGTGAGGATGACATCGTGCGTTTTCAGGATGACTATGGACGGCTGGGCCGGAGCTGTTAGGAGATCGAGATGTCGCTGTTCCGCGAATATGATTTGAGAGGCATCGTCGGCGAAGCGCTTACGGAAGAGATCGCCGAGCAAGTGGGGCGCGCCTATGCCACGGTGGCGCGCGAGCAGGGCGTCGCGCGCATCAGCGTCGGACGGGATGGCCGGTTGAGTTCGCCGGGTTTGCAACAGGCTTTGCTGCGCGGGCTGCTCGCCGGTGGATTGGACGTGGTTGATCTAGGGCTCTGTGCCTCGCCGCTCCTCTATTTTTCGTTGTTTACCCTGCCGGTTCAAGGCGGAATCATGATTACCGGCAGCCACAATGCCGCCGAATACAACGGCTTCAAAGTCTGCATCGAGAAAGAGGCCATTCACGGCGAAGACATTCAACGGTTACGGCGGGTGATGGAAGCCGGGCGCTTCGTCTCCGGTTCAGGCCAACTGTCCTCCCACGCGATCATTCCGGACTATTTGGCGCACCTCAAGAGAAACTTTGCAGGGGTGCGCGCGGACCACCTGCACGTGGTGATCGATTGCGGGAACGGCGCGGCATCGCTGGTGGCCAAGCAGGCCTTGGAACAGATGGGCTGCCGCGTGACCGGTCTCTATGACGAACTGGACGGACGATTTCCCAACCATCACCCCGATCCGACCGTAGTGGAGAATTTACAGGATCTCATCGCGACCGTGAAAGAACAGAAGGCGGATGTCGGCATCGGGTACGACGGGGACGCCGATCGCATCGGGGCGGTCGACGAGCGAGGCCAGATTCTGTGGGGCGATCGGTTGATGGTCGTCTACGCGCGGGACATCCTCGCGCAGCGGCCCGGCACGACATTTATTTCCGAGGTGAAGGCCTCGCAATGTCTGTACGATGATATTGCCGCGCGCGGCGGCCGGCCCATCATGTGGAAGACCGGGCATTCGCTGATGAAGGCGAAACTGAAA
>JAJONL010000063.1 GCA_021323395.1 Nitrospira sp. | reverse complement strand
CAGGTTCCGCAGCAGCTTGCTTTCGAGACTTTCGGCGAATTGGATTTTTTCACTTCGGCCATGGTGGGGCTCCTTTGTTATGCCAACGCGTCATTGCGCTGTCATAAGGGCTGACGTAGCGCCTGCCGAAACCTTACAGTCCTGAAAACTTCGTGGTAAGCTGCCCCCATGAACCTCGAATCAAACCCATCGACAGCTCTCTCGCCGGAGGCCATTGCGCAGCTGGTGAAGGGACATCGTGACTTTCTGGCATTTTTGGAACGACGCGTGGAATCGAGAGCCGTGGCCGAAGACATCCTGCAGGCTGCCTTCACGCGTGGATTGGAGCGCGGGGCCGACGTCCGGGAAGAAAAGGTCGTGGCCTGGTTCTATCGGGTCCTCCGCAACGCCGTGATCGATCATTACCGGCAACGTTCTACCGCCGCGCGAGCGATGGAAGCCTGGGGACGGGAATTTCCGGATGTGCAGGAACCCGAAGCGGAGCTGCGTCAGGAGATCTGCCAGTGCGTCTCGGGCCTGCTGGAGACCCTCAAGCCGGAATATCGCGACGCCCTGCGGATCGTGGATCTGGAGGAAGGAAAGCTCAAAGACCTCGCGCAACGATCAGGCATCACCGCCGAGAACGCGGCCGCTCCGTCGCCGGATAGAACAGGCCTGCGGCACCTGTTCCGTGCATGGCTGTTTGGATTGCTCCTGTGAGGCTTCCGGCGGGGAACAGTGCGGAGGGTAAGCCGATTCATCCCGATGAAACGATCGAGCGATGCTTGAAATTGCGCTCAGAGAACGCATTGTGCACCGTCATCCTACAGGTCAATTCCGGGGATTTTTTGCGCGGTCTGATCGGCGAGACCGACTCCGTTTGGTGCGATAGATGGCGGATGTTTCGGCCACGCCGTTGACCCCTGCGGCTTCCTCCGGCTCGATCACGACGCGGACCCTGGCGCTCAGCTCACGCGCCACGCGGCGCAACATGCTCAGAGAGTGGCCCTCATAACCAGGAGACTCCAGACGACAGATCTGTTGTTGCGAGGTCTTCACGCGGCGGGCTAACTCCTTCTGGGATAGCCCCGCTCGCTGACGGAGTGCCGCGATCTGCAATGCCACATCCCAGGCCTGCCCCGCCTGCTTGAACCGACGAGCAAACGCCGGGTCGCTCAATTGTTCTTTCAAATAGCGATCAAAATTCGTCGCTTTCATGACTGCAACCTCCTCCGCCAATCACGCATCCGCTCCCGTGCTGTGGTGAGGTCCCGGGACGGAATCGCACGGCCTTTGTTCCGGATGCCATGCACGGCGATAATTTTGCGATTGCTCATAAAGAACCACAACACCCTGGTATTGAGATTGCCCACGTGTCGCAACTCAAAGAGCTCATCACCGAGCGCTTTCGACTTCAGAGATCAATCAGCCTTTTCATTTCCTGAAACCACCCAAGGACATGAGCGTCAGAATCAATTTGTTCTAACCGCTTTATCGTCATTAACATAACCGCAGCATGGTTAAGGTTCCTTTTCGCGCTAGAGATTTTTCTGTCTCGAACATCCTTTTCCAAGTCGCCCCAGATCTTCTGACTACCTGATAGGCTGTGTACGATTTCGGCAATCTTTGCAGGAATATCGTCGAAGTCTCCGAAATTGGTTGTGAGGCCGAGCGTGATGTTGGACCGTTGAGCATAGGCCTCGTTGATGGCCTCGAAGTGGAGGTAATTCTCCATCTCCCTTTTCCCGGTGATTACGGCTTTGCACCTAACTCGCTGGTTTATCGTATCAGCCTCGGCTTGATACTTGGCCATTGCTGGTGGCTGGCTGTCGCGGTCGAAGAGGTGAAACTCAGGTCGGGACAATGGCTCAAGACGGGAGGTCCACAGCGCCAGAGATGAACCGCCAAGCGGGAAGAATATAAGTTCACCGTCTAACTCCATCTTTTCGAGGTCCAGCACGTCAACCCCCGCTAGTCGTAAGACTTTTGAAAGGTTTTTGAGAAAGACGATGTCGTGCTTTCCCTCCACTCCCACAAAGAGTTTGATTGAATTGTCAGGAAGAACACCCAAGGACTTCGCCAGTAACTTGTTGGTTCCGTCGCCACCGCAAAGCACTTCCCGTGACTTGTTGGCTTCTTGATGGATGTACCGAAGACAGCTGTCAGGCAACGTCCTCGCGAGCATAGGCGTGTGGGTAGTAATGATGACTTGGTTATCGGCCGCCAGATCCATTAGGGCGCTCACCAGCAGTCTTTGGTTATGTGGGTGCTGGCTGGTTTCCGGCTCTTCAATTGCATAGATAACAGGGGCGTTACTTCGCTCTCTGGCCTGTTGCTCAGCCTTGGCGCGAAAGAAGTTCAACAAGATAAGTCGCTTAACTCCGCTACCTCGCTTGTTAATGGGAATGTCTTCTTCACCGGTGATGCTGACGTTAAAAAGTGTATCCCATTTTTTGAGGCCTATCTGCGGGTTCAATTGCCGCGCCAAACTCGGATCCATTTCCTTGATCTTTTCTAAAGTTTTTTCCGCAATTCGTCTGACCTCGGCTTCCACGTGCGCAGCAACTGCGTTGAGTTCAGCCTCTCTTTGTTTGATTGCCTCCTTAACGGCTGTCTTTAGCGGGTCTTGCGCTTCCGAGTCTTGATCAGTACTGGCCCGGTCGGATTTAAAAAGAGCAAACACTGGAACGTAAACCTTGATCCCATCCCAAGCCTTCCTGGCGTTCTCGTCGTTGAGCAGAACCATGACCGGTTGAAGCTTCAGGCCGCCGACGGAATCCCGAATACGCTGGCGCAATTGAGCGTTTACCTTTTGGTCAACACCATTCAGACCGACATTCAGATCTTTAGCCCGTTTCTTTAACTCAGGATTTTTTAGTTGCATCAAATCGTTAACGCCATCTGCTGTGGGGTGAACAGCATAGGCAGCGATACTCGTACACTTCGGCGTTGCAGTGTGACCGCTGTAGGTTTTGTGAATTTCTAAAAAACCTTGTTCGTTCAGCAAATACTCTGCTTGGAACGTAGTAGGGACGTTATCGTCGATGACAGCTTGGCTGGGAAGATTCGTAAACTCACAGATAATGGTGAGATCCTTGCCATCTCCATTCTTCGTCGCGTCATTCTTATCCGGCGTGCCATCATTCAGGAATATGTCTAGCGCATCCATTACTGTCGACTTTCCAACATCATTCCTTCCAACAAAAGCCGTCATGTCATTGAAGGCGAATGCGATTTCTTCTTTGTAACAGCGGAAGTTCCGTATGCGGAGGCGCGCCAGTTTCATGCTTAACCCTTTCCTCTTTAATTCATGGCAAAGGTCACCGTTGAGCTGCTAGGGGAGACGCACAGCGATAAACAAAAGAGTGTAAGTGTGAATGGTAAAGAACCTCTGAGAAAAACCTATTGCTCAAGTCCGCTCTGTACGGAAATGGCTTCGTGCAGGACGGATTCGAGCAGGCGGCGGCTTTCGGTTTGGGTGGTGGTGAGCTGCGCTTCCAGCCGGTCGCAGAGTGCCATCAGTTCATCGACTTTGGCAACGATGCGTTGTTGTATTTGTTTACTCTGACCTGTCCGGTCGTGAAACAGGAAGGCGTCGCCGTTCGATGAGAAGACGAAGGGAATATCCAGCGTCGCCGTATACTCCAGCCCTTGCTGCATGCCGTCGCCGACGCTGTGGTTGTTGTCCTTCGCCTCGATTAGGGCGATGGGGATGTTCGGCTTGTAGTAAAGAATGTAATCGGCAAACTTGGCCTTGCCACGCGTAACGAGCTTCCCACGAACGATGATCCGGCCTTTAGTGAAATAGACCTGCTCGCGGACTTGAGACAACTCATCCCAACCGGCGTTTCTCACCGCCGGAGTGATGAACTTGCTGCAGATATCGCGTTCGCTGAGGGACTTCTTGTCGAGTTCGGTCATGTCACCAGAATAACCGTGGTTGAGTTACTACCCTCATTACTACCCTTATTCACGAGTTAGTACCCTTATTCTCCTGATAACGCCAGCGCGCTGCCGGCCCCCTGCCCTTGCAAGTGGCTTCCCCTGCCGCTTTCAACTCGGTGAGTAAGGAGCGAATCCATTCCCGTCCTACGCCGGGACAGGCCTGTTCGATGTCGGCAAGGCGAAACTCGCCGGGTTGTTCGCGAATGGCCGCCAGCACAAGCGCGGCCTTCGCTCCGCGCGGGGCTTTGATCTCACCCGCTCGCCGTTCGAGTTCCCCATAGGCACGGCGGATGATGCTCAGGAAGTGATTGAGCCATGGAAGGAGGTCATGTTTGCCTTCGTGCCAGCGTTGCGAGCTTTGCTGGAGGACATGGTAGTAGTCTTCTTTCGCTTCTTCGATGAGGCGTTCCAGGCTGATGTATCGACCGACTTCATAGCCGTGCTGGTAGAGTGCCAGCAGCGTGAGCAGGCGAGAGACGCGGCCGTTGCCGTCTCGAAAGGGATGGATACAGAGGAAGTCGAGCACGAGCGCCCCGACAGCCACGAGCGGCGGAATATGATCCTGGTCGATGGCGTGGCGATAGACGAGGCAGAGTTCCTCCACGGCCGCGGGCGTGGCTTTGGCAGAAACACACTTGAACCGCACGAGCGGTGCCGCGGCGGGCCGCAGTTCGATGACTTCGTTGTCGACCTTCTTGAACTGGCCGGCGTCGCCGCTGCCTTCCTGACAAAGCTTATGGAGACGGCGCAGCAAGTCGGGCGCGATGAGCAAAGCGTCGGCTTTGGAATGAATGAGATTCACCGCACGGCGATATCCCATGATGTCTTGTTCAGACCGGTCTTTGGGACGGGCGTTGCCAAGAACGAGCGGGCGCAGACGATCCTGTGCGACCGTGACCCCTTCGATGCGGTTGGAGGACTCGACGCTTTGGACCAGCGCCATTTCCCGTAGCGCTTTCAGAATCTGTGGCGATTGACGGGTGTACAGTTCCTGCTTGCCCTTGGCTTCGGCCAGGTCATTGAGCAACCAATTGGTGCCCATCGGCACGGCGAAGTCGCGCAGACGATGGTTGCGAAAGGACATCATGGTTGGATCTTGTACTCCGTGAAACGTGCAGCCAGTTGAAGCCATTGCGATTGGATGATCGCTTGCTTGAGCGGGCGCAGAATACCTTGTTCTGGATGAGAAATCACGTGCTCCGGCTACACACCTTTGACGAGATACGCTTCACGATTCCATCCCTGTCTTGCAATTCCCGCAACCAGCCCCGTATGCTCGAATATTTATGGGGTAATGCCATGACCGAGCCGACCATCACCGTCTCCAACCTGTCGCTGGCCGAACTGAAGAATCTGGTCGAAGGAATCGTCGATGATCGGCTGCGCACCTTGCTGGGCGACCCGGATCTCGGCGCGCCCATCGGGGAATCCGTCCGCGACCGTCTCAAGCAATCTCTGGCCTCGACGGAACGTCTCACGGGCGACGAAGTGGCCGACAAACTCGGCCTGCGGTGGTAGAGCGATGCCTTGGTTTCGTTTAGCCTTCCGACCCGATGTCGTGACCGATTTAAGTGCCGCCGATCCCGCCATGGCGCAACGGCTGTTCGACAAGACCAAGTGGCTGGCTTCTAACGTGGAGAATTTGCGGCATGAGCCGCTCGCTTCAGATTTGCCCGGCATCCACAAATATGCCGTCGGCGACTGGCGGATCTTTTACTCAATCGACCGGGCGGATCAGCTCCTGGACATTCACCACATCCACCACATGGCGCCGGCCGATCGGCCCTCTTAAACATGCTGAACCTCACCTGGACCGCCATCGAACGATTGCGCAAGCTGATCGAGGAGCATCCGGAAGACCCGGTGGTGCGTATTACATTGCGGGACTTGGACGACCAGCGCCTTTCCCTGGCCATTACATTGGAACCGTCGGCCCAGGAAGAAGATGAAGTACAGCACATCGAAGGCTTGACGATTGCGCTGGAACGAAAAAGCGTGCACCGCACGAACGGCATGACGGTGGACTACCAGGAAGCGAAGGGCTTCAGTTTTGTGCATCCGCAGGCGAACGAGTTGGGGCTGATCATGCCCAGCAACAACTAGCTTGGTGATGGGAGCTGATGGCGTATCGCTGATAGCGGGAAAGGAAAGAGCTGAGGGCTGATAGGGATTGACGGAAAGAAGAGCTGATGACCGATGGCTGAGTGCAGGAGTCTGAGACGTAGCGGCTGGACGAGAGACGCTTCGCCTTTTGTTTTCTTGCCATCAGCTATCAGCTCTTCTCCGCCGGCTGCTTACGATTTCATCCGGGGAAAGACGCTGCCGAAATGCATGGTGAAGATCCCGCGGGCCGCATCCGCGACGTAGCGTTCGAGGGCGTCATGGATCACGGGGAAGGCCAGGTCATCCCAGGGAATATCGCCGAGCGCAAACAATTGCACGTCGAGGCTTTCCGTGCCCGGCTTGAAGTCCGCGGTCCGCATGGTGCCGCGAAAGATCATATGCACCTGGCTGATGCGCGGCAGGCTCAGAACGGCATAGAGGGATGTGATTTCCACGTCGGCATGCGCTTCTTCCATGGTTTCACGGATGGCGGCCTGTTCGGTGCTCTCGCCGATCTCCATAAAGCCGGCGGGAAAGGTCCAATGACCGAGACGCGGTTCGATCGCCCGCCGGCAGAGCAGGATCTTGTCTTCCCACTCGGGGATGCAGCCGGCGACGATTTTGGGATTGATGTAGTGGATGACCTGGCAGGTTTCGCACACAAACCGCGGCAGGTTATCGCCCGGTGGGATTTTCGACGATAAGCCGGCCCCACATTCAGAGCAAAACTTCATGACAGCTCCTGATCACACAGCGAAGAGCATGGATAGCACAAACCACGCCTTTTTTGCACCCTGCCCACGCGGACTGGAGGCGGCGCTGGTCGATGAACTCAAGGACCTCGGCGGCTTGGATATCCAGCCCACGGCAGGCGGGGTCGCCTTCCGCGGCTCCCTGGCCTTCTGCTACCGCGTGAATCTGCAGTCCCGCATTGCGAGCCGGATTCTTCTGCGTATCGCCGTCGCTCCCTATCGCGATGAGCACGACGTGTACGAGGCGGCCAAGGCAATCCGCTGGCAGGATTGGTTCACTCCCCAGCAGAGCATCAAGGTGAAGGTGAGCGCCCATCATTGCCCCTTGAAGAGTTTGGAATTCGTGACCCTGCGGGTGAAGGATGCCGTCTGCGATCGGTTCCAGTACGCGCGAGGCAAACGGCCGATTGTCGATACCCATGCGCCGGACATTCTCATCGCCGTCTTTTTAGAGCAGGCGACCTGCACCCTCTACCTGGATACCTCCGGCGATCCGCTCTTCAAGCGCGGCTGGCGGAAGTCGGCTGGCGAAGCCCCGATCCGGGAAAACCTCGCGGCAGGCATTCTGCGCCTCGCGAAATGGACACCTGAGATGGTGCTGTTCGATCCCATGTGCGGCAGCGGAACCTTCGTGATCGAAGCCGCCCTCATGGCCCGCCGGGTGGCGCCGGGGTTCGGCCGGGGGTTTGCCTTTGAAAAGCTGTTGTCGTTCGAGCCGCGCAAACTGAGCGAGTTGCGCGCCGAACTGAAAGCCTCCGAAATCCCCGCCACGCCGGGCTTGATTCATGCGGCCGACCATAGCGCCCACGCGCTCGCGTCGATCAGAGCGAATCTGGCCTTCGCGGGGAGCGTCGATGCCGTCACCCTTCATCAGGGAGACGTCCTGGAGCTGCCGCCTCCGGCCGACCGCGGCATTCTCGTCACAAATCCGCCGTACGGCCATCGCATGGGAGACACCGAAGCGCTCCGCGCGTTCTATCCCACATTCGGCGATCAGTTGAAGAAACGTTATTGCGGCTGGACCGTGCACCTCTTCACCGCCGATCTGAAACTTCCCGGCCTGCTGCGCCTGGCCCCTTCCCGCCGTGTCCCGCTCTTCAATGGCGCGATCGAATGCCGCCTCTTCGAATTCCGCATGGTGGCGGGCAGCCCTCGCAAACCACGTCCTCAGGAACAACCCTTGCGCGAGGGCTGAACCATTCTCGCGGTCGCTCGCGCGGCGTGAATCCTGTTTCGCCGTTCGCAAAGACGATTCACGAGACGCACGGTGGCGCAACACTGTTCAGGCTCCTCGCCTGGCGACCCGTCGCTTGACACCAACGTCAAAGACTCCTATTTTGAACCGGCGGTCTCACGGCCTTTCCACTACTTACGACAAGAGAGTTTTGCCGGCGAATGAACGCCTCTCATGCACCCCTCGAAGACCTGCGGTCGCAGGACGAACCGTCTCTCTCTCGCCTGATCGTCGTCTCGAATCGCGAACCCTATGAACACCGCCTCATCAAACATCACCTGATCTGGGAAAAAACGTCCGGCGGTTTGGTCTCGGCGCTCGATCCCGTGATGCGTCGCCTTGGCGGCACTTGGATTGCGTGGGGCAGCGGCAAAGCGGATCGGGACGTGGTCGATCAGTCCATGGCTGTCGATGTGCCGCCCGACGCCCCGACCTACCGCCTGCGGCGCGTGTGGCTGGATACCAATGAAATCAAGGGCGGCTATCAAGGGTATGCCAATCAGGTGCTCTGGCCCCTCTGCCACCTGACCCTGGACCGAGTTGCGTACCGTAAAATATTCTGGCACGCCTATCAGTCCATGAATGCGCGTTTCGCGGCAGCCGTACTCGATGAGCTGCGCGAGAAAGCCGACTTCGTCTGGATTCACGATTTTCACCTGGCGCTGCTGCCCGGCCTCATCAAGGCGTCGCTGCCGAATCAGCCGATCGCGACCTTCTGGCATACACCGTGGCCCGGTCCCGATGCCTTTCGTATCCTGCCCGAGCGTCGCGAACTGATCGAGTCTCTGCTGGCCGGAGACCTCCTGATGTTCCAAACGCGCACATTCCTGCATTGCTTCGTCGAATGCGCGAAGGAATTCCTGGGATCCGACGTTCAGGCCAATGACGATCATATCGAGCACAAGGGCCACCGCACCCGTCTCGTCACCAGACCGATCAGTGTCGGCTTCCACGCTTGGTCCCAGCGGGCGCAATCCCCGTCGGTGGGGCGGGCGATGGATGTGCTGCGCAATCTGCACGTCTTTCAACCCGAGACACGCATCGGCCTCGGCGTCGACCGCCTCGACTATACCAAAGGACTGCTCAAACGATTCTGGGCGATCGACGCGTTTTTTCAACAGTATCCTCATTTTCGGGGCAAATTTACCTTCATTCAGATTGCCGTGCCGACCCGCGGCGACGTCGATACCTATCGTCGCTATCGGGAGCTGATCCGAGAGACCGCCAACGAGATCAATATGCGATACGGCAGCGTCGCCCGTCTCGGCCGCCGGGACGCATCGCGCTGGCGACCGATCGAATTCCGGGAAGGGCGCATCGGGCTCGACACCCTGGCGGCCTATTATCGGATGGCGGATCTGGCCCTCGTGAGTTCCGTCTACGATGGGATGAATCTGGTCGCGAAGGAATATGTCTCCTGTCAGACCGAGGAGAGCGGCGTCTTGCTCGTGAGCCACCTGGCCGGCGCCGCGGAGGAACTGACCGACGCGTTGGTCATCAATCCTTACGACCTCGAAGGCGTCGCTGATTGTATCCATCACGCGCTCGAGATGCCCCTGGAGGCACGCCGGCAGCGGATGCGTCGCATGCGCGACTATTTGGCCACCCACGACATCAAAGCCTGGGCGGATGAGTGCCTGCGTGACGCGGGCCTCTTGCCACAGGACGACAGTCCCTCCATTGTGTAGTCGGGGTCATGATAACCGGCGCCAGCCGAGCGGGCCTGTGATCGTCGCCGCATTGTCCTCTTTGTGTTTGCGGTCTCGGTGGGACTATTCCCGCTCTTCTCGCCCGCCGGAGAGGCAACAAGCCTCGCCCGACGTGATCGCGCGGGGGCGTGGCCTCCTGGCGCTCGCCGGTCTCTGCTTCCTCCTCGGCGCCTGTTCGCAGATGGCCCACCTGTTTGCCGTCACCCAGCCGCTCGACCGTCCGGTGGATCGCCAGCAACAGGCGGTCGTGTCAAAAATGCAGGCCATCGCCGAACCGGACTTGCGCGACAACCTCAATGCCGGCCTCCCGGCGGTGCGCGCCATCCTCGCCGACCAGACGAATAAGATCGCCAAATTCAAGCAGAGTGTGGCGTTGCGCGCCTTGGCAGATCCCTGGGACGGACTCTCGACAATCGAGCAGGCCGGCCTGCTGGCCGCAGGGGCGGCGGAGTCCGGCGTCGAGGGACTGCCGGCGGTGATCGAAATCCTCGAAGGCGGCATGGACCGCACCGGCACGCCATTCAAACCGCTCAACTTTCCTGTCACCCTCGCACCCGAGGACGTCCTGGGCTTTCTGATGGAAGTCCTTGAAGATGCCTCGCAGGACCGGGAGCAGGCGCTCCGTCGTTTGTCTCCGCAGGATCGTGAATTTCTGTTTACCCAGGCGCGGCCCCTCGTGGAACAGTTTCTCCCTCAACTGACGCCGCCGGCCCAGCTTTCCGATGCGGAGGACGCCGCGCGATACGCCACTCTCCTCGTGCAACAGGTCGATTACGGCTCTTTGATCACCGCGGCCCAGCGACTGGCGAGACTCGGCAATCGCAAGCTTCTACAGCAGTTGGATATCGTGTTTCAGAACCGGCCGCCGATCACCCATACGATCACCGGAATTACGGGCGATGTGCTCCTTGCCCAGCAGACCTCCTACGGCTTGCTCGTGATCGGTGGCCGCGGTCCGAATACCTACGACCTCGATGAGGGCGCCGCCCTCATCATCGACCTCGGCGGTAATGACAGGTACCGGGGATCCGTCGGCGCGAGCGCCGGCAGTGATCTCGGCAATAGCGTGGTGATCGACCTCAGCGGGAACGACACCTATCAGCCCTCTCCGCTCGGGCTTGCCACTGGACGCGCCGGTATCGGCATTGTCATCGATCATAGCGGGAACGATACCTATCACCTGTCTCCCGGCTCGGGCGGGGTCGGCCTGGCGGGCCTGGGCATCCTGTATGATGGAGAAGGCCACGACATCTATGAGGGCAGCCGGTTTACCCAGGGCGCAGCCTTCGGCGGGTTCGGCCTCCTGGTGGATCGCGCCGGCGACGACCGGTATACGAGCTTCGGGTATGCCCTTGGATTCGGCGCCCCATTAGGCGTGGGGGCGGTCATCGATGTGAGGGGGAACGATTCGTACGAATGCGGCGGACATTACCCCAGCGCCTACAATGCGGCCGACGCTCCGGATGCCCAGCCTCACGAGGCCGCGTTCCAATATGATTGCTTCGGCCTCGGCACGGGAGCCGGGCTCCGCTTGTTTACCAAGAATCCGACGCACCGGGCCTTGAGTCTCGCGGGCGGCTGGGGCTTACTCATCGATTTGAACGGCCGCGACCGCTACCGCAGCGCGAACTTTTCGCAAGGCCACGGGTACTTTTTCGGCCTCGGCGTGAAGCTGGATCTGAATGGCGACGACGATCATCAAGCCGCTCGTTATGGTCACGGCACGGCCGCCCACTTCGGCGTCGGCCTGATCGTGGACTATCAGGGCAAGGATCGTTATGGGTCGAAGGGGCCGTTCTACAACGGGGGGGCGGCCTGGGACGGCAGTGTGGCCTTGGCCATCGACGGTGGGCAAGACAGCGACTTCTACGACCTGCCTGCCTCCACTGGTTTGGGCATGGGCGACATTGGAGGATGGGGAGTCTTCATCGAAGAAGGCGGCGCCGACCAGTATGCGATCGGCAGGGGGTTGGGACAGGGTGCCGACGCCGGCATCGGCGCATTTTTTGATCTCGAGGGCCGAGATGATTATTTCTCCGTCACGACCCCGATTCTCGGCGCGCATCCTGAGCGGCTCAATCGCAAAGTTTTTATCGAGAATCAAGGCAGCCTCTTCATTGACCGATAGCAGGATGGTGGGGGCAGGAGCTTATAGCGAATGGCTAATAGCTGATGTAAGAAACTAAATCATAGTCTCTCATTCCGATCGCCGCGCCTCCGCCTCTGGCTATACGCTATTAGCCATTCGCTCTCCTCTCAAAGCCCCGCTTGACTCACTCCCCCTTATGGCTATCTTAACGAACAAGAACGAGCGGGAGTGTGCCCTGGTTACCACTCCCGCAGCCCTCACCAGATGACCATCCGAGCATACCGGAGGACGATATGAACGATTCGAATGCCCCGATACTCACGAATCTTCCCGTGTTGCCCCTGAAGAGAACGGTGCTGTTTCCAGGCACGATGATGCCCCTGACGGTGGGGCGGGACCGTTCGATCGCGGCCGTGGAGGCGGCATTAAAAACCGAAGACAAGACTCTGCTGGTCGTGGCGCAACGTGATGCGCAAACCGACCAGCCCTTGCTCAAGGATCTCTATACCATCGGCACCAAGGCCGTGATCAAACAGACGGCTCGCGCGGCTGAAGGTCATTATAATATTTTAATCCAGGGCTTGGAGCGCTTCGTATTGCTCAAGCTGGACCAAACCGATCCGTTTCTGCAGGCACGCGTGAAGCAGTTGCCTCCTCCCAGCGAACAGAACACGGAGGTCGAGGCGCTGCATCGGGCCATCCTGGACATCATCACCGAATTGCCGAAACTGATTCAAACGCCGGGTGTCCATGAAGCGGTGGCGGCGCTCGGCAACGAACAGGACCCGGTGGTGCTGGCCTATCGCATCGCCTCCTTGTTGAA
>JAJONL010000062.1 GCA_021323395.1 Nitrospira sp. | reverse complement strand
GGCCTGCGGAACGCGAGAAGCGGCCGTCGTGTCGATCGCGCTCCATCCTTCGAATCCCAACATCCTGTATGTGGCCACAAATGAGGCGGTACACAAAACTCGTGACGGCGGCGCGACCTGGGAGCAGTTTCCCGGCTTCACCGCCCGGCGTGTCACGACCTTGGCCATCGACCCCAAACTTCCGGCGACCGTCTACGCCGGTACGATGGGGGATGCCATCTACAAAAGTCCGGATGGCGGCCAACATTGGCTACCGCACAATGTCGGTCTCAAGGAGCATGTCTCATTCGTCAATGAGATCATCTTCCACCCGGATAATACCGAGGTCATCTACCTCGCCACCACCGTCGGGGCGTTCGTGACAAAAAACGGAGGCAGGGAATGGGAAGAACGGATGGCAGGGATGAAGGAAGTCCATATCGTCACCTGCATCACCATGGACCACAGACACCCCCGCGTCCTCTACGCCGGAACGACCGGCGGCACCTATCGCAGCGAAGACGGCGGCGGAACTTGGCAGAAAAAGAACAGCGGACTTATTCCCGACGACGTTCTGAACGCCTCCATGGCCCTCGGAGTGAATGTGTTGGCGGTCGATCCGCTGAACTCCGGTATTGTGTATGCCGGAACCACCAAAGGACTGTTTCGAACCGCCAACCGGGCGGAGTATTGGGAACAGATCGGACAGGGACTATCGGACCAATTCATCAGTACGCTGGTGGTGCATCCGACGAATCCCAACATTCTCTACATCGGGGGGCCGGCAGGCGTCCTGAAAACGATCGACAACGGGAAAACCTGGCAGTCGCGCAACCAGGGGCTTACCACCCTGAACGTGCGCACCATCGCCATCAGCGCGAGTGATCCCCAACTGCTCTATGTCGGGACAAACGGAAGCGGCTTGTATCGCTCGACCGACGGCGGCGAACAGTGGACGGCGATCCCGCTGGCTGGTCCCGCCGGGGCCGCGCCGTAAGCCGGACAAGTCCCATCCATGCCAATTCTACTATTCGTTCGACATGGAGAAACCGACTGGAACCGGTCCGGACGGGTCATGGGCGACCAAGCCATTCCTTTAAACGAAGCCGGCGAACGCCAAGCTCGGGCTTGCGCCGAGATCCTCTCCTGTACTCCGATCACCGGCATTTTCACCAGCCCGGTGTTGCGCGCGGTGCAGACGGCCGAGATTGTATGCGGACCGCACGAGGTGCCACTACAGCGTCTTGCGGGATTGAGCGAGATCGGCGTCGGCCACTGGATCAATCGCTATTGGAAGGATTTCGCGGATGATCCCGCGAAGCGAGACTGGTACGCGCAACCGGATCTGGCGCGTCCATCCGGCGGAGAGACGCTGCGGGAAGTGCAACACCGTGCAGTGGCTGCGGTAGAAGCCGTGATGAAGTGCCCTCAGGATAGCCCCTATGTCTTCGTGTCCCATGGCGACGTCATTCGCGCGATACTCGCCCATTATCTGCACCTCGACCTGGCTGTTACCCGCCATGCGCGAATCGATCATGCTTCCGTCAGCGGGCTTGAACTGATCGATCATGCCGCTCAATTGCTTTTCCTCAACCATCGGCCTGGATTAGATCGGCTCTTATGATGCGAGCGCTCCGCTTAGGGTTGGGCCGCTGCCGGGGCCGTCGAATCCCCCTTCTTTCCATCATACCGGCTTCCATAGTTTTGCAGATCCTCGGACAGGCCCGCCCATTCTTGGGCCGTCAAGAGCCCCTTCAACTTGAAACGAAGCCCCAGGATTTTGGCCGACGAGCGCATGCGGCTATGGTTCAACTCGTCCAGAATTTTTGTGAAGTCCTCCGGCGACGCCGAGTAGCTCGCGTTTAATTCGTACAGCGCGCCATGGTACCGGCGCTGTTGTTCCCGCGCCGATTTGATCTCGGTGATGATCTCTCCCATCACGGCATTCACCTGCTTCACCTTCTCCGGGTCGTGAACATGCTTCTCCACCAGTCCGCTCACATCCTGGCCGGCCTTGTGCCAATAATCGCCATGTGTACGGCTGTAATTCCCGTGATGAGGAGACGAACAACCGGTGAATAGGATCACGAGAACTCCGCTGAGAAGTATCGGATATTGACGCCTCATTTCGACCTCCATGAATGGCAAAAAAATCCTCATTCGAATGAAATCACGTTGCGTGTCATGCCGTTTCTGCCGTAAGCTCCACGACTGTCATCGTGGGCGGAGGAACGTCGGCATGGGTAGTCCTAAAAGTCACCATCGCGGCGCGGGTCCGGTAGAGTCGCTCCGGGACGAATTTCGGGCACATCTGGAGATGTTTTACGGCCGGCTCAAACTGGCCGCACCCTACGACTCGGTTGAAAAAGCGTTGGGCAGCCTAGTCGTGAGACTCAACGCCCTGCCCCCGGAGGAGCTGGAAGCACTTTCCACGAACGCGGCGCAACGATGGGCACACTTTCGGGAGGCGTTCATCGAATCGGGCTTGAGTTTGAAGCATCGCGGGATTATCGCCGGACTGGCACGCTCCCAGGAATCGCTCGATTTGCCGCCTGAATTCGACCAGTTGCTCACTGTCTATACCTCGGGCCATTAAGCGGCGTTCGTCTCTTCCAGCGCCACAGCCCGGAATTCCGTATACACCTGCATCAATCTCGTATTCTCGATCCGATAGGCCACCGTCACGGTCAACAATCCGAACGCCACCACGATCAATCCCACGGCCGTCACGCCCACGCCCAATAACAACCCCCCGAGCGATTCGAATCCTCCCTGCATCACATAGGTCATGAGAAACCCGAGCGTCCCGATTCCCACGAGAGTGAACCACAAGAAGGTGAGGATTGACGAGGACCAAGGTACCCGCTTGGTACAGACGAATGTGAGCCCGTTCACCTCCGACGCCCACACGATTGAGCCCTTGAGCGGCCAGGCCGTGCGAAATCGCAGGGAGAACAACCGGTGGGTCGGACGAATCACCAGCCGGTTAGAATCCGGAAAAACCCTGGCCACCCCATGAGGCAACGCCAGAAACCCGTTCGTATCGAATCGCCGCATCAGCGTCTGGACATGCAACGAGGCACAGTGGTCTTGCATCTGCCCTATGCCATACCCATACCGGGAGGCGTCGGAGGAAAGGCGAGCGAAGTACATCCAATCGCCGATGATCAGCGCGACGAACAGCACAATGGCGAATGCACCGGCTAATACCATACGGGGAAACTTCCCATAGCGCCTTGCGCAGAATCAAGCTCGGGCGCCCTGCACTCACACCAGCCCCAGAGGAATCTGTTGACTCCCCGTGAGTGCTTTGGCTACATTAAGATGTTCTTATCCGGCGGGTGAGGACGAGTCTTCCAGGTCACGGTCCCGCCTTACAGATTTTTCCACGCTATAGTTCTTGTCGTCGCCACTTTCGCACTGCGGAGTGTGCAGGCGGAGAGGCGTGATTTTGTGGAGGGACGATGGATATCGCCAAAGTCGAGCGAGTGTATACCAATTATTCCGGCGTCTATGATCATATTTTTGGAAAGATCTTCCACCAATCGCGCGAATCAGCCGTCCGCAACCTCAGAATCCGCCCCGAGGAGAAAATTCTGGAAGTGGGAGTAGGGACGGGCATCGCCTTGGAATATTACCCCAAAAACTGCGAAATCATCGGCATCGACCTTTCCTCCGGCATGCTGGCCAAGGCCCGGCAGCGGCAGTCGCATTACCACTTGGACCATGTGCGCCTCATGCTCATGGATGCCGGCAAAATGGATTTTGCCGACGACAGCTTCGATACGGTCATGGCCGCGTATGTCGTCACCGCTGTCCCGGACTATCGCAAAGTGGTCAATGAAATGATTCGGGTCTGCAAACCAGGCGGCCGCATCATCATGCTGAACCACTTCAGTAACGGGAACAAATGGATCGCCGCCGTTGAAAAAGTCATCTCACCGCTCTGTAAACATATCGGCTTTCGTACTGATCTTTCCTTGAACACCGTGCTGGAAGGCACCGATCTGCACGTCGCGCGAAAGGAAAAAGTGAATCCGATGAAGTTTTGGCATTTGGTGGAATGTGTCAACCGGAAGACCGGCCGGCATGCCGGCATGAATGGAAATGGACACGGGAGGAACGGGCACCATAGCCGATGAGGGATATTGAACGGACAGGCGCCTAGGACGTGGCACACGCGTCCTCATGCCCTCCGATCGGCCCATTCTTCCTGTGGGAAAGCGCCCTCTCCCGTCAGACAAGTGCCCGAAAAGCTTTGCATAACGACTTCCGCCACCAGATTCAGTAATCGGCCTCCTGGTCGACTCCCCCGATGGATGAGTCTCATTCGCATGCCGAAGCCGGCCCCATCGATCGGTCCATACATCTGCACTTCCACCGCCGCTGTAGGGCCTCTGTTTTCATCCGCCGTTGCCACAAGTTGACCCTCGCAGATCCTCGTCCCATTGGTGACCCCGCCTGGACCGGATGCTTTCCAAAAGCAAGGCGACCCCGCCCGATCCAGTTCCTCCAGCAACCAGCACACGGTAGGCGCCTCCCCTGAATGGGCTTGAAAGGTCCACTGCCCCACGGCGCCATGCCTGTCCGCATCACTTTGCGGAAAGGATACTTCTTCCAAAAGCGCCTCGTCGCACACCATGTATAATTCGCCCTGTGGATCAAACCAAAAACGTAACTTTCCTTCGTTGATCTCCGCCTGAATCATTCCCAATAGGGAACAATCGGCCCCGTCTTGCTCGAAGATGCAGAGGTCGGAAACACCCTGCATGGTCAACTTGGCGACTCGGCAAATGTCCTGGACGGAATACCTCACCACCACGGTCGCCGTACTGCCCGCCAGGACGTCCTGTCCAGATCGCTCATCAAAGATCCTTCGTTTGGACAGGTGCACGTCGGTGATCTGCCCGCCGCGGAATCCCTGCGTGTGCGCGAGAAACCAACGAAGATCTTCCAGGGTCTTGACCGAATAGGTCATGGATGCCGCTACCTTTCGCTGCTGGAACACTCCCGACGGCTACAACAGATTACCTTATCATGTCGGAAAAGGATGGAGATAGGAGGCGAGTAACAGAAACGCCCGTTAAGAATATCCGTCACGGACGTCAAAAGAGTGGTTGTTGTTGCTTGAGTTCAGCCAGCCGGCGCTCCAAATCCATTACGCGTTCTTGCAGGCGCTGATTCTCCAGACGAAGCATATCCAGTCGATCCAACAGCTGTTCACGTTGGATATTGGTCCACTCCAGCGTGCGCTTCAATCCGGCCAGCTCAAGCTGTGCCTGCCGCCCGTTATCAAGCCCGGTGCCCATGCGTACGCCTCAGTCGATTGTCGTCCGGCAGTGACGAATCGTAGCGCACTCACCGTTCATTGCAGAGCGATTATTGAATACTCGACAGCGTTTGAGCAGGAAAGAGGAGCATGGGACCGACAGGTCTGAAGAGTCGTACCCGGCGCCTTTCTACCGGGACAGGGGAAGGAAGGACTTGCCAGGTTGCGGCATGCCGGCTTCCCAGCGATACCGTATCAGAACGCCATTGGCTTCCCAACCGGGGGGACATATCTTGCCCGTCCCGTAATAGTCGGCATCGAGCACGGAAAAGGGCGCGACGTTCTTAATCCAATCTTGCGCATGTCCGTTGGATTCGAAATAGGATTGAAAGAAATACGCGCCGCCTCCCAATGGCAGCTCAGGAACGATAAAGTCGATGAACCCTTCGCCCTGCAACGTCAACGGCCTCGGATCCACGATATCGGTTGACAGCACGAACAGGTCTTGCCCCTTCCGCCCATTGACGGAAATGCTGACCCGACAGTGGCGAAATTGCTTGCCTTCCGCGCACCGGTAATACAAGCGGATAATAATGTCCCGGCCGGTCATGGCCGCAGCGACGGGATGACGGTCCCGATCCAACAATTCGATGCGGATGAGGCGCATCTCGCCGAGCCCCTCTCGATCTCGCCGCGCCCCAATCGCCGTACCTGACAGGCTGCGGATGGCATCGGCATAGCTCTCGACGATCTCCTGAGTCTTGCCGATCTTGGCGATATGACCCTTTTCGAGAAGAATCGCCCGTTCGCAAAGTCCCTCGATGACGGTCATATTGTGGCTGACGATGAGGACCGTCCTTCCGCTTCGACTGACCTCCTCCATCTTCCCCAGACACTTTTGCTGAAAGCTGGCGTCGCCGACGGCCAGCACTTCATCCACGATCAAAATTTCTGGTTCGAGATGCGCGGCCACGGCAAATGCCAGTCTTACGTACATCCCGCTGGAATATCGCTTGACCGGGGTATCGATAAACGCTTCAACCCCGGAGAATTGGACAATCTCGTCAAACTTTTTCTGCACCTCATGCCGGCGCATACCCAACATAGCGGCATTCAGAAAAATGTTTTCTCGCCCGCTGAGCTCGGAGTGAAACCCCGTTCCCACTTCGAGGAGCGAGCTCACACGTCCGTAAATATCCGCCGTCCCCCTCGTCGGTTGCGTGATCCGGGAGAGGATCTTGAGCAATGTGCTTTTCCCGGCACCGTTGTGTCCCACGATTCCCAGCACCTCTCCCTGCTGTACATCGAACGAAACATCCTTGAGCGCCCAAAATGAAGATTCAGAATCGTCCCGTCCCTCTCCCCCACGCGTGAGGGCCTTCAGGCGGTACATCATATGGTCCCGAAGCGTGTTGTGCCGGACCCTCGCGGCTCCCAGCCGATAGTGCTTCGACAGACCCTCCACCCGAATCGCGACTGTCCCCATTTAAATCACATCCGCAAATGTTCGTTCCATGGAACGGAAATAGATCAATCCTCCAATGAGGACCACAAACACAATCCCCAGACTCGGGAGGAACATTGAAAAGTCTACCTGAAACCCTGGAATGAGCGCCCATCGAAATCCCTCGACCACGCTCACGACCGGATTCAGCGCATAGAATGCTCGCCAGGACTCCGGCACCTTGCTGACAGGATACAGGATGGGCGACACAAACATCCCCAGCTGAATGAACATGGGCAGGATATGCCCCACATCCCGATATTTGACATAGAGGGCCGAGATCCACAATCCGCCCGACAAGGTAATGAGGGCCGCTAAACCGGCAAAAAGCGGTAACAGCAGGATGCGCCAGGTAGGCAGCACATCGAACCAAGCCATGAGGCCCAAAAAGGCCACGAAGGCCAGCACCAAATCGACCAAGGGCGCGATGGTGGCCGCGAGGGGCAAAATCAGCCGCGGAAAATACACCTTGCTAATGAGTGGCGCCTCCCCGACCAAACTGCTCCCGCCTCGACTCAAGGCCTGGGACACATAAAACCACGGCAGCAGACCCGCGTAGAGGAACACAGGATACGGAAATCCGTCCGAGGGAATTTTTCCCATGACACTGAACACCGCCGTAAAAATCAGCATCGTCGCAATCGGCTGAAACATGGCCCAGGCCACCCCCAGCAGCGTCTGTTTGTAGCGCACCGTCACATCCCGCCACACCAGAATATAAATCAATTCCCGATAGTGCCATAGACTCGAGAGATCCAAATCCAGCAGGCCCGTAACTGGACGTATCCGAACGTGGGGCAGGATGGCCGCCCGATCCTCATTGACCCCTAACGCAGACATTGCCATTGTCCCATTTCGAGCACACCTCCTACATGACACGAGCTTCCGTGAATCGCACCTATTGGCGTTCTGACATGGCGCCTCTCATGCCCACCGTGCGCCACCACCATTGACTGATGCGCCACCAATCTTGTTCTGATGACAGCCAGAAGCAAATTCTTTTATGTCAAACTTGTCATCTATGGTCAAGGAGATCGCCGATCTTGGCGTTGACGTCCCCGAACAGTAGGAGCCGCTCCCTCTCAGTCTAACGGTTGTACGTAGCCCACGAGACGCGTACGTTCGGGCAGTGGCGTGCGGATGGAAGATTCCTGCTCTAGAATCCCCGTCAGCGCAGGGAGGGATCGGATAAAGGAGAAGGCGGCGCAGGCTTGGGAGCGGCATGTAACTCTTCATCGGATACATAACGAATGGCCAATCCTGACATATGGAGCATCCAGCCTTGCCCCCCGCCTGCTCCTTGAGTGAAGCTCCAGGCGTCCATGCGGAATGGATTCCAGTACCCGCTGCGATAGGAATTGGCCGACGTCGCGCCTTGAATTCCAGAGCCCATGGTGGACTGAAACGTAGGACCCCGGTCCGCAAGGCGGCGCACATCCGCCTCGCCGAGCACGACTGCGTCTGCCCCCAATTCCTTCGCCTGGGAAAGAATGCGGTCTCGCAAGGTCTCCTCGCTGGCATATTCACTCGTGGCGATAATGCGGGCAATCTGCACATAGCCGCGATTCGGTTCGCGCTGTAAGGTGGTCACGTCGTCTCGTCCTGCGCGGGGTTCAAACGACTGTCCGGTGAGCGGATCGACCTGTACCGAGACACAGGCGCTCGTCAGTGCTATCAGCAGCAGCGCAGAAGCTCGAAATAATGACCTCATCATAAGTTCCTGTGGGTTCCAATCGCGCATGCGAGGCATGCCTGATTTCACACATTTTATACTGACTGCTTGGAACCGGCATTTCAACCCCAAATCGCGGCAGACATGATCCTTTTCATAAGCGCGACGCACCTGCCATCCCCTCGCGATTGCGGTCGTGAGCCTTCCGCAGTCGGCACCGTCATGTTTCTCACTACAACTTGCCCTCGACTATCCGACGAATCTTTTCCATCCGTCGGCGGTTCACGCCAAGATCGCTGTAGCCTGTTCGAGAAGCCGAACGAAAATGAATCGTCTTGGTCTCGTCCTCAAGCAGAAGCTCTACGTCATCGACAAACCTCAGCAGCAGGCTGGTGAACTCGATATGCAGATACGTCGCCTCCTCCTTCACAAGTGTCGCACGGGGGAAGGAAAGCACCATGTTTTTCAGCGTGGCTTTCGCGTCGACCAGACTTTTCTGATAGCGAAACGGCGCAATTCCATGCGCCTCATCCTGGGCCTGAGTTGACACACAGTTGGGACTTGCTGGACAGGGTGGAAGGTTTTTCATAACTGCCTTGCCTTCTTGCCTCTTCTTCATCGAGGCCACATACTGTTCACGGGCCTGTGGGCCTTCCATTGAGCCCAGAGCGTCGCTTGCCGACGGAAGAATTTAGGAATATTGATTTCCCACGATCCGGCAACGACGACGTTTCACATTCCCCGCCGGATCATTTCTGAAGTATTTTTTCGGCACATGCGACCTGGCGAACGGACACATTGCAGAACGCGTGAAGATGCGAGAACGAGGACATCGGTCGATGTGACTCACGGTTCGACGGAAACGTTCAGCAGCCTAGTTCGATTCTGCCGGCCTGTCAATATGCACCCAGCTCCGCTGGCATGACGCAATCACGCGGATGTCACGTCAGAGCCGAAGCCGCATTCATCGGGAGATCTTTCCGCATCCGCTCCGTTGATTGCGGAACCGTTCCTGCGGTACCCTACCCCTTGCTGTTATTAGGCCGACGGACGCCGCCGCTCACGCATCGCACAGTACGCTCGCCGCCGTTCTGGCTAACAAAGGAGCCCTCACGCATGTCCGGTTTTCCGATTGAATACGCGACCCGTATCAAAACACTGCCGCCCTATCTGTTTGCCGCCATCGATAAAATGAAGCAAGAGGCCCTGGCGCGTGGTGTCGATATCATCAATCTCGGTATCGGTGATCCCGACCTCCCCACGCCGATGCCCATCATCGAGAGCTTGGCCCTGGCCGCCAAGAATCCCAAACACCATCAATATCCCTCCTACGAAGGCATGCTGTCGTTCCGCAAGGCAGTGGCAGACTGGTACAAGCGGCGATTTAACGTTTCGCTCGATCCGGCCCACGAAGTCTTGAGCTTGATCGGGTCGAAGGAGGGGATCGGCCATGTCCATCTCGCCTTCGTCGATCCGGGAGATATTGTGCTGGTACCGAGCCCGGGTTATCCGGTCTATCCGGTGGGAACCAGTTTTTCCGGCGGCATCTCGCACATCATGCCGCTCACGAAGGCCAATGGGTTTCTTCCAGACTTAACCGCCATTCCCAAGGACGTGGCCAAGAAGGCCAAACTGATGTGGCTCAATTCACCGAATAATCCCACCTCGGTAACCATGACCAAAGAGTACTTCAAGCGGGCAGTGGCCTTTGCGCAGGAGAACCAGGTCATCATCTGTCATGACGCGGCCTACTCAGAAATTTATTACGACGGCAAACGCCCGGCGAGCTTTCTTGAAGTGGAAGGGGCCAAGGATGTGGGAGTGGAATTCCACTCGCTTTCGAAAACGTACAATATGACCGGCTGGCGCATCGGGTTCGTCGTCGGCAACAAGGACGTGTTGGCCGGGCTTGGCAAGGTGAAAAGCAACTTGGACTCCGGCGTATTCGAAGCGGTGCAAGCGGCCGGCATCACGGCGCTGGGGCTGGATGGTTCCGTCACCAATGGTCTTCGAAAGGTCTATCAAGAACGACGGGATACGCTGGTTCCCGGCTTGAAGGGGTTAGGCCTGGAAGTCGATCCGCCTCCTGCCGCATTTTACATCTGGGTGACGGTGCCGAAGGGTTATACTTCTGCCTCATTCACCGCCCACCTCTTGGAAAAGGCCGGCATTGTCACAACTCCCGGTAACGGCTTCGGCGCTCCGGGAGAAGGCTACATTCGCATGACTGTGTGCACCACCAAGGAGCGGCTCGCAGAAGCGGTCGAGCGCATCAAGAAGACGGGATTCTAAGGCCGCGAGGCGTGAAGCGTAAGGCGTGAGGCGACCGGATTTCTCAGCAGCCGCCTCACGCCTTACGCCTAACCCCTGACGGGTATATTTATGGCGACAGCATTTATCGGGTTCGGCTCCAACCTGGGTAACCGGATCGACTTTTGCGACCGGGCCGTAACCCTGCTCAGCCTCCTGCCGCATTCGCGGCTCGACGCACTGTCCTCTCTCTATGAAACCGAACCGGTCCATGATGGAGCGGCGCCTGGTCCTGACTGGTTCCTGAACGGGGTAGCCCAGATTGAAACTGACATCGCGCCGAAAAGTTTGTTGGAGATCTGCCGTGAAATCGAGCGGGCGCTGGGACGCGATCAAGACCACCGCAAGGGGCCTCGCACTCTCGACCTCGATCTGTTGTTGTACGACGACTGCATTCTCCAGGACCCGGTACTGACGATTCCCCATCCGCGCCTGCATCAACGGCGATTTGTTCTCGCCCCGCTCGTCGAACTCGATCCCGACCGGCGACATCCAGTCCTCGCGCAGACCCTGCGCGATCTCCTCGCTCAATTGGACGATCAGTCGGTCGTACGCCTCCTCAATCCTCAGCCCAACTCCCGCTATGGCTCGCGGCCTGCCTGCAGTTCACCCTCGACGGTCGAGCCCCCTTCATGAACGCCATCCGCAAGCCGGAGACGATGGCCGCATGGAGTCGCCGGCTTCACCGAGAGGGGGTCACGATTGGGTTCGTCCCGACGATGGGGGCTTTGCATGCGGGGCACCGTGCCTTGATCCGTGCCGCTCGGCTCGCCTGCGATGCGGTGGTCGTGAGCATCTTTGTGAACCCGACACAGTTCGGTCCCACGGAAGACCTTTCGAAATATCCTCGTCAACTTGGCCTGGACCGGGCGCTCTGCCGCGCGGAGGGTGTGGATGTGATCTTCGCGCCGGAACGCCACGCAATGTACGCCCCCGGCGATCAAACCATTGTAGCGGTGCCGGACATCGCTCGACGCTGGGAAGGCGAGGTGCGACCGCACCATTTTCAAGGCGTGGCCACTGTCGTCACGAAGCTCCTATGCCTGATCCAGCCCGATATAAGCTGGTTCGGCCAGAAGGACTATCAGCAGTCCGCCTTGGTCCGACAATTGATGAAAGATCTCAATCTGCCCGGTCGGCTGGTCGTGCATCCCACGGTGCGGGAGATGGATGGCCTGGCACTGAGCTCCCGCAATGTCTATCTCTCCCCGCTTCATCGTCAGGCTGCGCCTGTTTTGTACCGCGCGCTCAAAGCCGGCGCAGCGGTGATTCGCG
>JAJONL010000199.1 GCA_021323395.1 Nitrospira sp. | reverse complement strand
ATCTTGTGACAACTTGGTTCCTGCTGCTGCTGACATGTCGCCCTCCCCTTTCTTTTTATCCTGAATGGCTGCAATGACTCGCACGAACTTGCTCAATACGCCGCTCAACGCATACACGACGCCGCGAATCGGGCCCTGCATGGCCGATAGCAGCATGGCAATCAACACTTCTCTCTTGGGCAACTGCGCGATCGCCGCGAGATCCGCCGCTTGCACCAGCTTGCCCTCAAGCACCCCAACCGTAACCTTGATCTTCTCCGAACGCTTTTCAGCCTGAATAAAATCCCGCAGAATTTTCGCAGGCAGGACCGGATCGTCGTAGCCGATGACCAATCCCGTGGGGCCCTTGAAATGCGGCTTCGCATCGGCCAGGATCGTGCCGGCCGAGGCGCGAACGGCCAAGGTGTTCTTGATCACGCAATATTCGGCCTTGGCGCCACGCAATTGCCTGCGCAGCTCGGTCATCTGATTGACGGGCATCCCGGCGCACTCCGTCAGAATGGCCAAGCGGGCGCGACCGAACTTGTCCGTCAACTCCGCAATCGCGGTTGCCTTTTCTTCTTTCTTCATGCCTTACCCCTTACTGAGAACCTGTCTGTTCTCAACTCCACAACTTCGACAAGGCCACGGGATCCAGCTTCACGCCCGGCCCCATGGTACTCGACATCGTCACACTCTTGAGATACCGGCCCTTACATGAGGACGGCTTCGCTTTCACAACGGATTCCAACACTGCATGGGCATTGTCGTACAGCTTCTGAGCATCGAATGAGACCTTGCCGACCGGCACCTGCACAATCCCCGCCTTTTCGACCTTAAACTCGACACGGCCCTTGCGGATCTCACTCACGGCCCTGCCCACTTCGAATGTCACCGTCCCGGTCTTGGGATTCGGCATCAACCCGCGAGGCCCCAACACCTTTCCCAGCTTGCCGACGGAGGCCATGAGATCAGGCGTGGAAATCGCGCAATCGAACTCCATCCAGCCGCCCTTGATCTTTTCCATCAGGTCGTCGGACCCCACGAAATCAGCCCCGGCCTGGCGGGCCTCCTGCTCCTTCTCACCTTTCGCGAACACGAGAACGCGGAGCTTCTTCCCGGTGCCGTGCGGCAAGGCGGTCGTGCCCCGCACCATTTGATCGGACCGCTTCGGATCGACACCCAATCGAATGGCCAAATCGACGGATTCATCATACTTGGCGAACGCCGCCTGCTTCACGGCCTCGACCGCCTCTTTCAACCCGTAAAACCTGGGCTCGATTTTTTCCAGAGCCGCGGTCATCTTCTTTCCCATACTGCTACTCCTTCACATCCGCCGGTGATTCATTCTACAAACATTTACTGGACAGTGATGCCCATGCTGCGCGCGGTGCCCTGAATAATCTTAATGGCGCCCTCAAGATCAGCCGCATTCAGGTCGGACAGTTTCTTTTGCGCGATCTCGCGGACTTGGGCCTGGCTGACCTTGCCCACCTTGTCCTTATGCGGCACGCCCGAGCCTTTGATGATCCCGGCGGCCTTCTTCAGCAAATCGGACGCCGGAGGCGTCTTCATGATGAAGGTGAAGCTCCGGTCTTTATAGACCGTGATGATCACCGGGATGATGCTGTCCCCATCCTTCTGGGTTTTCGCGTTGAATTGCTTGCAGAACTCCATGATATTCACGCCATGCTGTCCCAGCGACGGACCGACAGGAGGCGCAGGGTTGGCTTTGCCAGCCGGAATCTGCAATTTGATCTGTGCCGATACTTCCTTAGCCATGAATTACTCCCTGAGAACTGCGGACTAGACCCGCAGGCTGAGAGTCACTCTCAGCCCGACACCGTTAGTCCAGTGACCTCAAATACGCTCGACCTGCAAGAATCCCAGCTCGACCGGAGTGGACCGGCCAAAAATACTGACGAATACCTTCACGCGACTATGATCGGCATCCACATCATCCACTGCGCCGTTGAAGCCAAGGAATGGACCGTCGACAATTCGAACATTGTCTCCCTTGATGAACCGGACCTGCTCCCGCGGCCCGGCCGCGCCGGCATCCACTTGCTTCAAGAGGGAGTCGACTTCTTCCGACGACAGCGGGGTCGGCTGCGCCCCCCCGCCGACAAACCCCGTGACCTTGGGCGTTTCCTTGATCATCTGCAAGGTTTCGTCGGCCAGCGGAGCTTCCAATTCAATCAAGACATAGCCAGGAAAGAATTTACGCCGGGAGGTCCGCCGCTTGCCGTCCTTGATTTCGATCACATCTTCCGTTGGAACCAAGACCTGCCCAAGTCGCTCGGTGAGCCCCATTTGATTTGCGCGCTCAAGAAGGCTGGTTTTCACGCGACCCTCGAACCCCGCATAGGTATGGATGACGTACCAGTTCTTATTGCTCATCATCTCCTCTCAGCTGAACATCCAGCATCGTATCGTCCGGGCAATGCCGAACCTGTCCAGCAGAACGACGCACCTAAATGACCTTGCGCATCAGCCAGCCAAGCACGGAATCCATCATAGAGAGATACAGGGACATGAGGATGCAAAATACGATCACCACCGTGGTAGCGCCGATCGTTTCCGCTTTCGTCGGAAACGACACCTTTTTCAACTCACCGTGCACGCCTTCGATGAATTCCCGGATGGAAGCGGTCAATCGCTGAAACACGGTTACAATCCTCTCGCGGAACTTTAGAGCCCCTTACCCACCCTCGCCAGACTTCCAGGATGGGCCATCAGTGTATGCCGTCCGGAAGTAGAGCACGTTCCCCCGGAAACGCCTCTTCTCCACAACAGTTATCAACGCACGGCCGAACGTGCGGTCGACTTTTGGCAGGGGCACTAGGATTTGAACCTAGACTCTCGGTTTTGGAGACCGATGTGCTGCCGTTGACACCATGCCCCTCCATACGGAACATGCGCGCTGCCGAGCGAAGGTCCACCCCCACTCAGCACGACAGACCTACTTCACTTCCTTATGGGCGATGTGTTTGCGGCAAAACTTACAGAACTTGTTCCGCTCCAGCCGATCCGGGTCGTTCTTCTTGTTCTTGCGGGTCGTATAGTTTCGCTGCTTGCACACCGTGCACGCCAAATCGATAATGTCTCGCATGTCGTATCCCGCGAAGCGCACAACGCCACGAGCGAGGAGCTGTTACTCCCGCACTCGAAACGCCTGACGCCCCACGCCTCCCTCTCCTAGGCTAGAATTTCGGTGACGACGCCGGAGCCGACGGTTTTGCCGCCCTCGCGCACCGCGAAGCGCAGGCCCTGATCCATGGCGATGGGGCTGATCA
>JAJONL010000198.1 GCA_021323395.1 Nitrospira sp. | reverse complement strand
TTCATTCCGTTCAAGGCAACCCGACGAAACTGAAGGAAGCGCTGATCGACCTCAAAACAAATGGCGCTCGGTTGATCGTGACATTGGGCAGCGCAGCTACGCAGGCCGCGGTGCGCGAAGTAAATCATCTTCCGCTTCTCGCAACCATGATCGTGACTGCGGATGACCTCCAGTCCGCCCCGAACGCAACGGCTGTGCTGCTGGATTTTCCTATCGACACACAGCTGCAATGGCTGCGGCGTATCGTGCCGGGGGCCGGCACCGTCGGAGTGCTGTTTAATCCAAAAGAGAACCAAACGAAGGTCGGTAATGCCATACGAATCGCCAAAGGACGTGGCCTCACATTGATCTCAGAGGCTGTCGAGACACCTCGTGCCCTGCCGGATGCCCTGGAGAACCTATCCCGCCATGTCGACGCGCTGTGGGGCATTTCAGATTCGATCGTCATGACGCCTCAAACTGCCGAGCCGATTCTCTTGAGCACGCTCCGGAGCAAGATCCCGTTGGTGGGACTATCGACGTCGTGGGTCAAGGCGGGGGCGCTCTACGCGCTCGACCGGGACTATGTGGATATCGGGCTACAATGCGGAGAGGTCGCCGGCAAGCTGCTTGACGGAGCCAGCGCAGGGACTCTCCCCCCCCTGCATCCGCGCAAAGTAACCTATGCGGTGAACCTGAAAACCGCAAGCGCCATGAACCTGGACCTGCCTCCTGATCTGATCCGCGGGGCCACGCACGTATTTCAATAAGCGAGATGAGGATGAGATGACAATGCGACGCATCGGACTACGAGACAAACTGAATCTCTTGAGCATTGGGCTGGTCATCCTGACGGCCACCGGTATCGCCGTGTTCGTCGTCCATCGAGAAATCACCACGCGCTACCAAGAGCTCGTCAACACCGGACTCACCACTGCTGCCATGATCGCCCAGAACAGCGAGTATGCGGTCTACACGGAAAACCCGGATTCCTTGCGCCGCATTGTCGCAGGGCTCCAAGCATTGCCGGATCTCGCCTATGTCGCGGTCCTCGGGAAACAAAACCAACTACTCCTGGAAGAAGTGTTAGGACATCCTCTGTCTCTCCCGACAACCCTGAGAAGTCGACCGCCCGCTTCGGGACAAGTCCTGTTTGCAGAAGTGGACCTCCAAAAAGGGCAGGCATCATATGTTGATATCCTGGTTCCAGTGGTCAGTCGGCCTGTGTCGTCCTCAGATCCGCTGTTTCTCGAATCCAACACGGCATCCGCTCCCACCGCAGTCATTGGATATGTTCAACTCGGCCTCAGTCAGGAAGGGCTACGCAAAAACCTCCAACAATTTGTCATGGCCACGGGGCTGGTCGTCGGCGTCGCACTCGTGCTCGGACTTTCGCTGACGCTGATTCTGACCCGAAGTATCACCAAACCAATTCTAGCCTTAGTGGACGCGGCCGGCCAGATCGCGGCTGGGCATTTGGATGTCGAGGTCGCCGTTCGAACCAGCGATGAGGTAAATCAGTTGGCCGATGCGTTTAATCGGATGACGGCTCAGTTGCGGGCTTCGCAGAGTCAAGTCCTAGAGTACCAACAGAGCCTGGAAGACAAGGTCGCTGAGCGCACGCGGCAACTGGAAATGGCCTCTCAGGAAGCCCACCGGTTGGCTGATGACGCGCAGGCCGCAAACCGAGCGAAGTCGCAGTTTTTGGCCAACATGAGCCACGAAATTCGAACTCCGATGAACGGAGTGTTGGGCATGACCGAGCTCCTGCTGAGCACCACGCTCGATGAACGCCAACAGCATCTCACACAGACCATTCAGCAATCCGGCGAGGCCCTCTTGTCTGTCATCAATGACATCCTCGACTTCTCCAAAATTGAAGCCGGGAAACTAAAACTCGAGCACCTGGATTTCGATATGCAGGAAACCGTGGAAGACGCGGTGGAGCTCTTTGCCAATCAGGCTCAGCGCAAGGGCTTGGAATTGACCTGCCAAATGTTGGGCACCTTCCCACGCGGGCTCCGGGGCGATGCGGTTCGCCTACGCCAGGCACTGCTTAATCTAATCAGCAATGCCATTAAGTTTACAAAGCAGGGGGAAATCAATGTCCGCGTCGAGGCCGTGGCGGACACGGACGAGGCCGTCACCCTGCGATTCACGGTGCGCGATTCCGGGACCGGTATCCCTTTGGAGGCGCAGGCGCGCATTTTTGAAGCCTTCTCACAGGCGGACGGCACGACGACGCGACAGTTCGGGGGAACTGGCCTTGGACTGACCATCGTCAAGCAACTCGTGGCACTCATGAACGGCCACATCGGCGTGGAAAGCAAGACAGGTCATGGCTCCACGTTCTGGTTTACCGCTGTCTTTCTACGGCAGGCCTCTTCGAGCACCCATGTATCGAACACGGACCAACCGTTGCTTGAGAAGCGCGTCTTGGTCGTCGATGATACGGTCGCCAATCGCGAAATCCTTGACGATCACCTGCGCAGTTGGGGAGCCCTGCCGACACTAGCGTCCTCGGCGATGCAAGCGTTGGAGCATCTGAAAACGGCGGTCGCTACCCACACGATGTTCGATATGGCTATTCTCGATCTTCAGATGCCGGATATGGACGGACTCATGCTCGCCCAAGCCATTCGATCCGACCAACAATTGGCTGGTTTGCGGCTCCTGATGCTCACCTCGTTGGGGTATGACGCCAGCGCCCCTGGCGCATCAAGCGTTGACTCGTGGGCGACCAAACCCATTCGCAAAAACTTGCTTCGGCGTGCGCTCCTCGGTCTCAGCCCAGGGCATTCCGTTTCATTTCGCTCTACCATGCAACGATCCGGTATCACCGATCTGTCGCGCGCTGACACGGTTCACATTCTTCTGGTCGAGGATAATCCCGTGAATCGTGAAGTGACGCTCGGAATGGGCAATCTTCTCCAATGCAGCGTCACCGTGGCCAACAACGGCCGTGAAGCCGTCGAAGCCGCCTCGTTGTCCGCCTTTGACCTTATTCTCATGGACTGTCAGATGCCGGAATTAGACGGCTTCACGGCGACCGCAGCTATTCGTCGTCGAGAGGCCGAAGCGGCCAACGGACGCCATGTGCCCATCGTCGCTCTCACAGCCAACGCGATGGAGGGGGATCGTTCGCGCTGTCTTGCCGCCGGCATGGATGACTATCTGGCGAAACCCTTCACCCTGGCTCAATTGAAGGCCGTGCTCACCCGATGGTTGACTTCCGGGCAAAACGCCGAGACCGATTCAGAGAAGACGGCAGCCCTGGAGATTTCCGACCCGTTCGTG
>JAJONL010000197.1 GCA_021323395.1 Nitrospira sp. | reverse complement strand
CGGCCAGGCGCTGGAGGCTGTGGCCTCCGGTGTGCCCGTTCGCCTGTTGCCGATCGACAAGATTGAGCCGGAAGCCCCCACAGTCAGGGATGGCCGCTACCCCCTCCGCCGCCCGGTTCTGTTGCTGTCGAACAACGAGCCGGACCCGCTCGTCCAGGCATTCGAGCAATTCGTCACCTCGAACGAGGGGCAAAAAATCATCAGCGAATTCTATACGCCGCTCCCGAAATCATCATCTCCATAAAGGAGGCATTTCATGCGCATTACGAGCACATCCATTCTCGGATTGGCCCTGGTTCTGAGTGTGCCGTTCGTTCCCCTCCGCACGGGACACGCTCAAGAAGGAGCGATGGTGGAGGGTGCCGGATTTAGCCTGTTCGACACCGAATCCATCAAGGGATTCGACGCCAGCAAGGTAGAGAAGGATCCCGTCTGCGATCGTTCGAAGCGCCCCTCCATTGCCAAAGTCGAACCGGATGAAGCCAAGCCGGGTGAAAAGGTCACAATCAAAGGCGAAAACTTCGGCAGCAAGGAGTGCTTTCACGGGGTGACCTTCAGCGCCGCCTCCAAAGAAAAGGTCGACTATCACTTTTTGAACGACACCACCATCGAAGCCGTGGTGCCGGAAGCAAAAGCCGGCATGTCCTTTATTATCGTCGTGGCCGGTGGCGGTAGCGCCCAGTCCAAACCGGTGCTCATCCACACCAAGTAGCATCTCCACGGAGTAGGAGAGTCGCCTCCTGCTCCCTAGAAGCCTGTCCGAGTAATGCCATTCTGCTGCGACGAAGGATTACCCGGACAGCCTCCTAGCCCCGACCATTCATGAATACCTACTCCGTCGTCCGATCCTCTCACCCGGCGGGGCTTTTCTCGTTCGGCCTCCTCGACGGACCGCAAGTACGCCTACGTCGGCCTTACTGGCGAGAAGCCCCGCCGGGCTTCGGTCTCGAACGACTCGCGACGGCATGCATGAATAATCCGGGTTACTGACCCTTTCCTGCCTCCAGGGTTTCCTCCGCGTTCGTCTCGACAACTCTCTTAACCCTGTGCTAGGTTACCCGATCTTTTTTGGAGGCGAACCAGAGGTGAGCTGCGGCTCCAATCCTCTCGCAATCCCGTCATGTTTCGGAAGATCCTCGTTGCCAATCGTGGCGAAATCGCCATGCGCATCATCCGTGGCTGTCGCGAGCTCAACATCGCGACCGCGGCGATCTATTCCGAAGCGGACTCTTCCGGGATCTACGTCAAGAAAGCCGACGAGTCTTACCTCGTTGGTCCGGGGCCCGTCAAAGGCTTCTTAGACGGCAAACAGATCGTAGAAATCGCCAAGCGCATCGGCGCCGACGCCATCCATCCGGGCTACGGCTTCCTGTCGGAAAACGCGAAATTCGCCCAACTCTGTCATACGTCCGGCATTACCTTCATCGGGCCGTCCCCGGAAGCCATCAATCTCATGGGCAGCAAGGTGAAGGCCCGAGAGATCGCCAAACAAGCGGGGGTGCCGATCGTGCCGGGTACCGAGGGCGGGGTCACGAATATCGACGACGCCCTGGCCTTCGCTCACAATATCCATTACCCGGTCATGATCAAGGCCAGTGCCGGCGGCGGGGGACGCGGACTTCGGGTCGTCCGATCCGATCAGGAACTACGGGAGAATATGGAAGTCGCGTCCCGCGAAGCCCAGGCGGCCTTCGGCGACGGCAGCATCTTTCTCGAAAAGTACATCGAGCGCCCGCACCATATCGAATTTCAGATCCTGGGCGACAAACACGGCAATCTCATTCATCTGGGAGAGCGCGACTGTTCCATTCAACGCCGGCATCAGAAACTGATCGAAATCGCCCCCTCGCTGGTCCTTACGCCGAAACTGCGCGCGCAAATGGGCGAGGCCGCCCTGGCCATCGCCAAGGCGGTGCACTACGACAATGCCGGCACCGTCGAGTTTCTCCTGGATCACGAAGGCCATTTCTATTTCCTTGAGATGAACCCGCGGCTGCAGGTTGAACATACGGTCACGGAACAGATCACGGCCATCGACATCGTGCGCAATCAAATCTCGATCGCCGCCGGCAAACCGCTGGAGATTCGCCAGAAAGATGTCACCCTGCAGGGCCATGCGATCCAGTGTCGCATCAATGCCGAAGATCCGCGTAACAACTTCATGCCCTGCACCGGAACCATCACGGCGTATCTTTCTCCCGGCGGTATCGGCGTGCGCATCGACGGCGCCGTCTACCGTGATTACACGATTCCGCCCTACTATGACGCGCTGCTGGCCAAACTCACCGTGCGCGGACGCACATGGGAAGAAACCGTCAGCCGCATGCGGCGCTCACTGGAGGAATATGTCCTGCGGGGGGTGAAGACAACGATCCCGTTCATGATGAACATTATGATGGAGCAAGATTTTCAGGCCGGACGGTTCGACACCTCCTACCTGGAGACCCATCCCGATCTGTATCAATACGAAGAGTCCGAGGAGCCCGAAGACCTGGTACTGGCGATCTCCGCCGCGATCGCCGCCTACGAAGGACTCTGACCTCCCAGCCACCAGGCAGCAACACCTTAACCCTCTCACGCACGCGGATCCGCCGCCTAAGGCCGCCAGTATGGCAACGAAAAAGACCAATAAAGCCGTCGCCTCCAAACGTCCACGGAAGAAACCGTCCGCCAAACCCGTTCGACCGGCTGCGACACACAACGTCAGGAACCTGCAACCGGCGAAGTCGGAGTTTGCCTTGGAGCCGGCGCCGGCGAAAAAACTCTTGCTCACCGACGTGGCCTTCCGCGACGGACATCAGTCGCTGCTGGCCACGCGCATGCGAACGGAGGACATGCTCCCCATCGCCCAAAAACTCGACGCAATCGGGTATTGGTCCTTGGAAGTGTGGGGCGGAGCGACCTTTGATACCTGCCTCCGGTTCCTCAAAGAAGATCCCTGGGAACGGCTGCGCGCCCTGCGCGAGGCGATGCCCAACACGAAGTTGCAGATGCTGCTGCGCGGGCAAAACCTCGTCGGGTATCGGCATTATGCCGACGACATCCTCGACAAATTCATCGAACGGTCAGCGGCCAACGGCATCGACGTCTTCCGTATATTTGATGCGCTGAACGATGTCCGTAACCTCGACCGAGCCATCCGCGAGGTGAAGGCCTGCGGCAAGCATGTCGAAGCCACAATTTGCTACACCGTGAGCCCTGTCCACAACGTCGACCGGTTCGTGTCGATGGCCAAACAATTGGAAGACCTCGGCACCGATACGCTCTGCATTAAGGAC
>JAJONL010000196.1 GCA_021323395.1 Nitrospira sp. | reverse complement strand
GCGGTGGGTGAGACCGGGGCGGTCTACTGGAATCGCGAGGCACTGTTCGGCTTGTCGCTCTCGGAGCGGGAGCTTGCGTCCGCCGTTCGCGCTCAAGAGAAGGAAGTGGCCCGGCGTGTCGCACTCTACCGGCAAGGCCGGCCGTTCCCGGATCTGACTGATCGGATCGTGATTCTCGTGGACGACGGCCTGGCGACGGGGGCGACGTTCTTCGCTTCGGTGGCAACAGCTCGCCAGGGCAACCCCCGTCGCGTGATCGGCGCCCTTCCGGTCGGCCCGCGGTCGGCGGTGCAGGAGGCCCGGCATCTCGTCGACCAGCTCATTGTCCTGAGGGTGCCGGAGCCATTTTACGCGGTCGGCAATTTCTATCTTAACTTCGAGCAGGTCGAGGATCGTGAGGTGCTGCAATATCTCAATCTGGCCGAAGAAGCATTTTTGGCAAAGCATCGGTCACGGCTGGAGCCTCCGCAAGGGGGCCATCCGGCATAGGAAGGACATCTCAACCATGCACAACCCAACTGAAGGCGGCCATGGCGCACGTCGTGACCGGTTCGTACAAGAATATCAACACGACTCCTATAAGATGCCGGGCAAGCTGAAGGAGCCGACGGTCTGCAAAACATGCGGAGCCCTCTACCATAAAGGTCGCTGGACCTGGGGTGCCAGGCCTGCGGGAGCCGACGAAATCGTGTGCCCGGCTTGTCTGCGCATACAAGACAAATACCCCAAGGGGTTCGTCACCCTGAAAGGCCCCTTCAAAGACGAACATCGCGACCAGGTGATGGGAGTGATTCACAATACCGAGACTAAGGAGAAGCAGGAGCACCCGCTGGCTCGCATCATGACGATCGAGCACCGACCGGAGGGGCTGGTGGTCTCCACCACCGACACCCACTTGCCTCGACGCATCGGGGAAGCGCTGAAACATGCCCACCAGGGAGAATTGGCGATTCACTACGAGAAGAATGAAGAGTTTGTTCGCGTCATATGGACGAGCTAGAGAAGGACGGTCAACATGGCGGAGGCGTGCACGAAGCGGTTGAGATACAGGAACATATCCATTCTCTGGCTGGCTCTCTTCTTCATTTCGACCCCGCCCCTCTCGGGATCGGCATACGAGGCTCCCGCTGACAACCAGAACGAGCAGCGAATCGAGGTACTCATCCGTAATTACGATTTCATTCTCACCCACCCGCTGCCCATTCGCTTCGGCATCCCGACGGTCATCATCCTTCGGAATCAGGACATCGTCGCCCATGGGTTTCAATCCTCGACCTTTCCTCAACTCAAGATCCACGCACGTGGGGAAGGCTTGGCCGCCTATGGCACCGGTTTCGAAGGGTTTCACCTCGACCCGGGTAAAACCTTGGCCGTGCATTTCGTTCCTGAACAGAGCGGGCATCTCACGTTTCATTGTGACCTGCATCCCGAGATGAAGGGGGAGTTGGTCCTCTTGGAAATTCCGGCGGCTTGACTAGCGAGCAGGAGCAGATATGGGTAAATGGGCAAGGAGAGGCATTGGGCTCGGCGGGATGCTGGTGATGGCGATGGGGCTGGCCATGATGCCCCTCTCGCCCGCCATGGCTGAGGTGCAGTTGCTCCCTGAATCGGCCAGTGAAGTGGATCAGGCGACCACCGACAAGGTCCTGGCCACGTTCCGCCGCGCCGACGAGGCGCTCAGGACGCGTGATGTGGAAGGCGTCATGAGTCTCTATTCCGAGCAATACAATTATCACGGCCTCAAGAAGTCCGACATGCGCAAGATTTGGAACAATCTGTTCGACGAGTTCCAGGAACTCTCCAATGTGCATCGCCTATCGCGATTCGCCAAGGTCGGCTCCGGTTCAAGAACTGTCGTGGAGGTAACCTGCACAGGCAGTCTTTCGGGCCTGTCCAAGACCGGCGGGCTGCTTGTGCCGATCGATAGTTGGTATGAGGAAGTGCATTACCTGATCTTCGAAAACGGACAGTGGCGTATCCGCGGCAATGTCGACGAGGAGCCACGGATCATGCCATTCGGGACCTCACCCCATCCGCTGTTTTAGGAAGAGGAGACCTATGCGTGTCCTGATCGCACTCGACTGGTCGGAACAGGCATTCGCGGCAGTCCGGGAAGTCGCGTACCTCTATGACTTACAGGAGGTCATCCTGGTGCACGGCATCGATTTGGGCATGTTTCAATATCCTCTCGTCGCAGACCTGAGCAACATGCAGGGTTACGGGGAATTCCGCAATGCTATGGCGCATGCGGGTCAACAATTGTTGGACCACACCACCACCTTGCTCCCATCCAAGGGCCTTTCCGTCACCGGCATCTGTGAGTTCGCCAAGCCCGCCTCCTTGATTTTGGACAAGGCCCGGGACAGCGGAGCGGACTTGGTCGTGATCGGCGCCAGGGGACGAGGCCGCGTGGGCGAATTCGTCTTGGGTAGCGTCTCCCATCGAGTCGCATTGCATGCGCATTGCTCAACGTTGATCGTCAAGGAACGGGAAGGGCCCGTCAAACGCGTCGTGGTCGCCGTGGAGGGACAGGAGGATGGCGCGCGCATCAAGGCCTGGCTCCGTGCCCATCCCTTCAAAAATGCCGTGGACCTCACGATCGTCACCGTGGTGCGTCCGATCCCCTCCACCGATCCGTTCAACCTGTTCCCAGTCCAAGACTGGACGGATATCGCCCGTCGCGCGGCCGAAGATTTGGTGAAAGATCTCGCGACGGCCCTGATGAATCACCGCTATACGGTCGGCACACAGGTCGCGGTCGGCGATCCGATCGGCACCCTGACGGAGCGCGCCCAAACGGCGGATTTGCTCATGATCGGCTCGCATGGACGCAAGGGGCTCGAACGGTTTCTCTTGGGCAGCATCTCACACGCGCTTCTTCATGGGTCGCCCTGTCCGGTTTTAGTCGTGCGGTGAATCAGACATGATCGGCTGTTCAACACCGAACCATAAAGGAGTGCGTTCATGAAAACGTTCAGCATCTTGTCCGCGGTCTGTCTGGTCATTCTGGCAAGTTCATTGGCGGCCGGTCAGACGAATCGCGGCAATCCACGGGAAGGTCAGGCTATTTATGAGCAACAATGTCTGCGCTGTCATGGCGAGAGACTGGACGGTGCCGGCCCGGAAGGACAATATCTGATCGTGCGGCCGGCTAACTTCCAATCCGTCAGCTCACGGGCGAAAACCGATTGGGAGCTGTTGATCACGATCGCGAACGGCGCCCTGTTCACCCCCATGCATGGCTATCGAGGCAAACTGACGGATCAACAGATGCTGGATGTGCTCTCCTA
>JAJONL010000061.1 GCA_021323395.1 Nitrospira sp. | reverse complement strand
GTATTGAGCAAGTTCGTGCGAGTCATTGCAGCCATTCAGGATAAAAAGAAAGGGGAGGGCGACATGTCAGCAGCAGCAGGAACCAAGTTGTCACAAGATGAATTGATCAAGGCAATCGAGGGTATGAGCGTGTTGGAGTTGGCCGATCTGGTCAAGGGGCTGGAAACGCGTTTTGGCGTCACGGCAGCAGCGCCGATGGCTATGGCGGCACCGGCCGGCGGTGGAGCGGCGGCGGCACCGGCAGAGGAAAAGACGTCGTTTGACGTGGTGTTGGTCAGCGCTCCGGCTGATAAGAAGATCCAGGTCATCAAGGTGGTGCGCGAGCTCACCAGCCTTGGACTCAAGGAAGCGAAGGATTTGGTTGAAGGCGCTCCGAAGCCCGTCAAGGCCGGCGTCACCAAGGAAGAATCCGACAGCATGAAGAAGAAGCTCGAAGAGAGCGGCGCAAAAGTCGAAATCAAGTAATAGCTCGGCGAGTGTGCGGAGTTGTCCGGTGGGATGACGCGGGGCGTTCATCTCCTTATGAGCTTGGAGGGCTAACGAATGTCGGAATCGACTCTTTCGGAGTTTGTCGAACGCAAAGATTTTTCTCGGATTCGTACGAGCATCGACATTCCCGATCTCATTGAAATCCAAAAGCGGTCCTACGAGGAATTCCTCCAGATGGAGGTCGAGCCGGATCGTCGCAAGGATCAAGGGTTGCAGGCGGCATTGGCCAGCGTCTTCCCCATCACGGACTACAACAACACGGCGGCGCTGGAGTTCTCCAATTATTCGTTGGGAACGCCGAAATATGATGAGCGGGAATGCCTGGAGCAGGGCATGACCTATGCCGTTCCGTTGAAACTTCGAGTGCGCCTGATCGTCTTCGACAAGGAAGATAAGGGGCCCAAGAAGAAAGTGCTCGATGTTCGGGAGCAGGAAGTCTACGTCGGCGAACTTCCGTTGATGACCGAGCGCGGAACGTTTCTGATCAACGGAACGGAGCGCGTGGTGGTCAGTCAGCTGCACCGCTCGCCGGGCGCGTCGTTTACCCATGACAAGGGGCGAACCCATGCCAGCGGGAAGGTATTGTTCTCCGCACGGATCATTCCCTATCGTGGGTCATGGCTCGATTTTGAGTTTGACGCGCGGGATATCCTGTATGTTCGTATCGACCGCCGTCGGAAAATGCCGGCTACCATTCTGTTGAAGGCGTTCGGCTACAGCACCGACGATTTGCTGCGGATGTATTATCCGGTGGAAGAGATTCGAGTTTCCAAAGGGAAGCTGTACAGAAAGCTGGATGCCGAGATCCATCATGGACTGAAGTGTTCGACGGAAGTGATGGAAAAGGGTGGCAAGGATCCACTCGTTCGGGAGGGCGCGAAGCTAACCAAGGTGCTGATCGCTAAGTTAAAAGCGGCCGGCATCAAGGAGATTCCCGTGACGCCTGCCGAATTGGTCGGACGCGCGGTGCTGACGGAACTTGTGGATGCCGGAAAGAAACAGTCATTGGCCGAGAAGAATCAGCGTCTCACGGAAGAGATTCTCGAAAAGATCCTAGAAAGTGACATCGAAGAATTCAAGGTCATTTACCTGGATACGACGAATGCCACGTTGGTCATCCTCGACACCCTCGATATGGAGCGCACCGCCTCGAAGGAAGAGGCAATGGTCGAAATTTATCGACGCCTCCGGCCAGGGGAGACCCCCTCCGTTGAGACGGCACGCGCCTTGTTCGATAACCTGTTCTTGAGCCCTAAGCGTTACGATTTGTCGCCGGTGGGACGCTTGAAGCTCAACAAGAAGCTGGGCCTGGATTTCGCGCTCGAACAGCGAACTTTGACTGCGCAAGACATCGTGGAAGTGGTGCGCTACCTCGTGAATCTCAAGATCGGCCGCGGTGAAATCGACGACATCGACCACTTGGGCAATCGTCGGGTGCGGTCCGTCGGCGAATTGCTGGAAAACCAGTTCCGTCTAGGTCTCGTGCGGATGGAACGGAGTATTAAGGAGCGCATGAATCTCCTGGATATGGAGACGGTGCTGCCGCATGACCTGATCAATGCCAAGCCGGTGGTGGCAGCCGTGAAGGAGTTTTTCAGCAGCAGCCAGCTGTCCCAATTCATGGACCAGACAAACCCTTTGGCTGAAATCACCCACAAGCGCCGGTTGTCTGCCCTTGGTCCGGGCGGTTTGACGCGTGAACGCGCAGGCTTCGAAGTGCGTGACGTGCATCCATCGCACTACAGTCGCATCTGTCCGATTGAAACCCCGGAAGGTCCCAACATCGGATTGATTACCTCCCTGGCCACCTATGCGCGTATCAATGAGTTCGGTTTTATTGAAGCGCCGTACCGTAAGGTCGTCAAGGGCAAGGTCAGTGATGAACTCGAGTACCTCTCGGCAATTGAGGGCGACAAATACGTCATCGCTCAGGCCAATTCGAAAGTCGATGGGGCGGGACGGCTGGTTTCTGAAACGGTCTCCGCACGATCAGGTGGCGATTTTATTACGGCCACGCCCGACAAAGTTGAATACATGGACGTTTCTCCGAAGCAGGTCGTCAGCGTCGCCACGGCGTTGGTGCCGTTCCTCGAACACGACGACGCCAACCGCGCCCTGATGGGTTCGAACATGCAGCGGCAGGCGGTGCCTTTGTTGAAGGCGGAGTCGCCGTTGGTAGGAACCGGCATGGAGGCTGTCGTCGCGCGCGATTCCGGATATGTGGTGCAAGCGAAGCGTGAAGGTGTCGTGGAAAGTGTCGATGCCACCAGAATCGTCGTGCGTGCCGATGCGAAAGAGGGCCGCAAGCGCAACGATTCGGGTCTTGATGTCTATGAAATGATCAAGTTCCAGCGATCGAATCAGAATACCTGTATTACCCAGACCCCGGTGGTCCGAGTCGGAGAGCCGGTCAAAAAGGGGCAAGTACTGGCAGATGGTCCGGCCATTGATCATGGTGAGCTGGCGCTCGGCAAGAATGTGCTCGTCGCGTTTATGCCGTGGGGCGGCTACAACTTCGAAGATGCGATTTTGTTGAGCGAAAAGTTGGTGCGGGAAGATGCCTTCACTTCCATCCACATCGAAGAGTTCGAGGTGGAAGCCCGCGACACCAAATTGGGCAAGGAAGATATCACGCGCGATATCCCGAACGTCGGTGAAGAAGCGCTGCGCGATCTGGATGAGAGCGGGATTATCCGAATCGGCGCGGAAGTGAAACCGGGAGACATTCTTGTCGGGAAGGTCACGCCGAAGGGCGAAACCCAACTGACGCCTGAGGAGAAGTTGTTGCGCGCGATTTTCGGTGAAAAGGCCGGGGACGTTAAGGATACCTCGCTCACAGTTCCGCCCGGCGTCGAAGGCATCGTCGTCGATGTGAAAATCTTTTCCCGCAAGGGCTTGGATAAGGACGAGCGCTCCAAGAGCATCGAGAGCGACGATCACATGAAGCTGCAGCGGGACCATCAGGAAGAGCTGCGTATTATCGAGGACGAAAAAACGAAAAAAGTTCGCAAGTTGTTGCTTGGGAAAGTCGTCGGCCGGGATCTGATGGATCCTGAGTCGGGCGATGTCATTTTGAAGAAGAAGGGCAAGCTCACTGCAGAAATCCTGAAGCGCTTGCCGGACGACATGGTGCGGCACATCATTCTCAGCGATCCTGACGAGCAGAAGGAGCTTGAGGATGTCGAGCGCCGCGCCAAGGAGCAAATCGAGATTCTGCAGACGTTGTACGATGAGAAAGTCGGTCGTCTGAGACGAGGGGACGAGCTTCCGCCGGGCGTGATCAAATTGGTGAAGGTTTACATCGCCATGAAACGGAAGATTCAGGTCGGCGACAAGATGGCCGGACGTCATGGTAATAAGGGTGTGGTGTCGCGCGTTCTACCGGAAGAAGACATGCCCTATCTGCCGGACGGGACACCGGTCGAGATCGTTCTGAATCCGTTGGGCGTGCCGTCTCGTATGAACGTGGGTCAGATTCTGGAGACCCACCTGGGCTGGGCGGCGCGGGCGTTGGGGATCAAGGTGGCAAGTCCCGTGTTCGACGGCGCGTCGGAAAAGGAAATCAAGGAGCTGTTGAAGAAGGCCAAGATTTCCCCCAGCGGGCAAACAGAGTTGATGGATGGGCGCACGGGCGAATCATTCGCGAGTCCCGTGACGGTGGGATACATGTATGTGTTGAAGCTGCACCACCTGGTGGACGATAAGATCCACGCCCGGTCGATTGGTCCTTACTCCCTGGTGACTCAACAGCCGCTTGGAGGAAAAGCGCAGTTCGGCGGTCAGCGTTTGGGAGAGATGGAAGTATGGGCACTTCAAGCCTATGGGGCCGCTTCTATTCTGCAGGAATTCCTGACTGTGAAATCCGATGACGTGCCGGGGCGATCGCGTATGTATGAGGCGATCGTCAAGGGCGAACCATTCCTGGAGCCGGGACTGCCGGAATCGTTCAACGTGTTAGTCAAAGAGCTGCAAAGTCTGGGGCTCGATGTCGAGCTGGTCAAATCGAAGGACTGATTCGAGTGCTGAGTCATCATGCCGTATACGGATTAGCTCACCACTTAGAACTGCGCTCAGGCGACCGTTAAGGAGGGATCAACCTTGGAAGGTGTATATACATTATTCGAAAAGCCGCGTGACTCGGTGTCGTTCGACTCGATGCGGATTCGCATTGCGTCGCCCGAAAAAATCCGGTCGTGGTCCTATGGCGAGGTCAAGAAGCCGGAAACGATCAATTACCGATCCTTCAAACCTGAAAAAGACGGCTTGTTCTGCGCCAAGATCTTCGGTCCGATCAAGGACTGGGAGTGTAATTGCGGCAAATATAAGCGGATGAAGCACCGCGGCATCGTTTGTGACAAGTGCGGGGTCGAAGTCATTCAGTCGAAGGTGCGTCGCGAACGGATGGGGCACATCGAGCTGGCTGCGCCCGTCGCGCACATTTGGTTTCTCAAAGGAGTGCCGAGTCGGATCGGAACGCTGTTGGACATGAGCCTCAAACAGCTCGAGAAGATTCTCTACTTCGAGAGTTATGTCATGGTCGATCCTGGTTCCACGAGCATGAGTGAGCAGGAGCTCGTGACGGAGGAAAAACTTCGCTCATTGCAATCCGAGTACGGCAGCGGGGCGTTCAAGGTTGGGATCGGCGCCGAGGCCATCCGTGAGTTGCTTCGAAAAGTGGATATCAACACTCAGTGGGACGAACTCCATGTGAAGGCGAAAGCCTCGGCGTCGGCTGCGTTGAAAAAGAAATATGCCAAGCGCTTGAAAGTTCTGGAGGCCTTCCGCCGTTCCGGCAATAAGCCGGAGTGGATGATCATGGATGTCATCCCCGTGTTGCCGCCGGAACTTCGTCCTCTCGTGCCCTTGGACGGCGGTCGATTTGCGACCTCTGATCTGAATGACCTCTATCGCCGCGTGATCAATCGGAACAATCGCTTGAAGCGCCTGATCGAATTGAAGGCGCCGGGAGTGATCATCCGCAACGAAATGCGGATGTTGCAAGAGGCCGTGGATGCACTCTTCGACAACGGCCGTCGGGGTCGGGCGATTCGTGGACCGAACAAGCGTCCGCTGAAGTCGTTGAGCGATATGCTCAAAGGCAAACAGGGACGATTCAGGCAGAACCTTTTGGGCAAACGCGTCGACTACTCGGGTCGAACGGTCATCGTCGTCGGACCGGAATTGCGTTTACATCAATGTGGATTGCCCAAGAAAATGGCGTTGGAATTGTTCAAGCCGTTTATCTTCCACAAACTCGAAGAACGGGGCGCGGCCACGACGATCAAGAGCGCCAAGCGCCTGGTGGAAAAAGAGCGGCCTGAAGTGTGGGATGTGTTGGACGAAGTGATTAGAGAACACCCTGTATTGCTCAATCGTGCGCCGACTTTGCACCGATTGGGCATTCAGGCGTTCGATCCGGTTCTGGTAGAAGGTAAAGCGATTCGACTCCATCCGCTGGTCTGCGCAGCGTTCAACGCCGACTTTGACGGCGACCAAATGGCCGTTCACGTGCCGTTGTCCGTGGAGGCGCAGGTAGAAGCACGCGTCCTCATGATGTCGATCAACAATATCCTCTCCCCTGCCAATGGAAAGCCGATCGCCGTGCCGTCGCAAGATATGGTTCTCGGATGTTATTGGCTGACCAAGGAGCGGGTGGGGGCCAAGGGCGAAGGGAAATTATTCGGGTCGCCGGAGGAAGCGCGGATTGCGTATGATGCCGGCGCGCTGGATGAACATGCGCGGATCAAGGTCCGCAGTAACGGCACCATGGTCCAGACGACCGCGGGCCGCGTGATTCTGGCTGAAATCCTTCCCTCCATGATGCCGTTTGCCGACGCGAACAAGTTGATGACCAAGAAGGAGATGTCGAAGCTCATCGACGCCGTTTACCGGCAGGCAGGCCATCGTGAGACGGTCACATTCCTGGACAAGATCAAGGACCTCGGCTTTCATTACGCCACAAGGGCCGGAATGTCCATCTGCATCGATAACATGCATATCCCGACCCGTAAGGAAGATCTCATTGGGAAGGCCCAGCATGAAGTCAACGAAATCGAAAAGCAGTATTCCGAGGGCCTGATCACCAATGGTGAGCGATACAACAAGGTCATCGACATTTGGGCGCATGTCACCGAGCAGGTGGCCAATGAGATGATGAAAGAACTGGGCGCTGGCGGCGATCCGGCCAAGGTCGAATCGTTCAATCCTATTTTCATGATGGCCGACTCGGGCGCGCGCGGCAGTTCGCAGCAAATACGCCAGCTCGGCGGTATGCGCGGATTGATGGCGAAACCGTCCGGCGAAATCATCGAAACCCCCATCACGGCTAACTTCCGCGAGGGGTTGACGGTGTTGCAGTACTTCATTTCGACGCACGGTGCGCGAAAAGGTTTGGCCGATACGGCACTGAAGACCGCCAACTCCGGATATCTCACCCGTCGCTTGGTCGACATTGCGCAGGATGTCATCGTCACCGAGGAGGATTGCGGGACGACGGATGGGATCCTGGTCAGCGCGCTTCTCGAGGGCGGCGAGATCATCCAGCCGTTGGAAGAACGTCTCTTGGGACGTCTTGCCGGCGAGGATATTCGCGATCCGGTGACCGGAGAAATTATTGTCTCCTTCAATGAAGAAATCGACGAAGAGCAGGCCAGGGCAGTCGTGGAGGCCGGTGTCGATCGGGTGAAGATCCGCTCGGTGCTGACCTGCCAATCGCCCCGAGGCGTCTGTCGGCTTTGTTATGGACGCGATTTGTCGCGAGGTCGACTGGTGGAAAAGGGCGAGCCGGTGGGCGTGATAGCGGCGCAATCCATCGGTGAGCCTGGCACGCAGTTGACGATGCGGACGTTCCACATCGGAGGTACCGCCAGCAAGGTGGTTGAACAGACGGTGTTGGAGGCCAAACATGCCGGCCATCTGAAGTTTATGAGCTTGGACGCCAAAAAGAATGCCGACGTACACAATGCCGGCATCGCGGTACGGAACAAGGAAGGTGAGTGGGTTGTCATGAATCGCAATGCGAAAATTGCGATCGTCGACGACAGCGGCCGAGAGCGGGAAAAGTACCCGGTCGTATATGGGGCCAAGATCAAGGTGAAGGACGGGGATCGGATTGAGGTTGGTCAAAAGCTGGTTGAGTGGGATCCCTATTCGTTGACGATTCTGACGGAGACTGGCGGGAAGGTTGCGTACGGCGACATCCTCGAAGGCGTCACCATGAAGGAAGAGTTTGACGAAGTGACCGGTCTGTCACGGAAGGTCATCATCGAGCAAAGTGGCGCCACGCTTCGTCCGCGCGTGTCGATCAAGGATGACAGCGGCAAAACCGCAAAGGTTTCCGGATCGGGGACGCCGGTGGCTCGGTATCTCTTGCCGGTGGGAGCGCATATCTTCGTCGAGAAGGGAGCCATGGTGCACCCCGGCGATGTGTTGGCCAAAATTCCTCGTGAAACGACTAAGACCAAGGACATCACCGGCGGTCTTCCGCGTGTCGCAGAGTTGTTCGAGGCTCGCAAGCCGAAGGAACAGGCGGTGATCAGCGAGATCGACGGCGAAGTGTCTTATGGCGGCTTCGTCAAGGGTATGCGCAAAGTTCTGGTCGACAACAAAATGGGCGATGTCAAAGAGTACTTCATTCCCAAGGGTAAGCACGTGAACGTCCATGAGGGTGACTGGGTGCGAGCCGGCGAGCCGCTGATGGATGGTTCGGCGAACCCTCATGACATTTTGGATGTATTGGGCCCCAAGGAACTGCAGAAATATCTCGTCGACGAAGTGCAGGACGTCTACCGCTTGCAAGGTGTGTCCATCAATGACAAGCACATTGAGATCATTGTGCGGCAGATGCTTCGGAAGGTCAGAATCGAAGATCCTGGAGATACCAGCTTCTTGCCAGGGAGCCAGGTCAGCAAAGGTCTGTTCGACGTGGAAAATCAGCGGGTGTTGGACAAGGATGGCAAGCCGGCACTCGGCAAGCCTGTCCTGCTGGGTATTACCAAGGCCGCGCTGACCACGGACAGCTTCATTTCCGCAGCGTCGTTCCAGGAAACCACGCGCGTCTTGACTGAGGCTGCTATCAACGGACGCGAGGATAATCTCCTCGGTCTGAAGGAAAACGTGATCGTCGGTCGGCTCATTCCGGCCGGCAGCGGATTCGAAGAATATCGGGAGACCTTTGTGGCCAGCGCTAAGCCAGCGGCAGAGTTGGCAGGAAGTCAGGCCCAGCCGGTGGCGGTTGGCCAAGTGCCCGTAGCCTCTACGGGAAATGCCGGTGAAAATAATCAGTGAAAGAAAAGAACTTTCTTGACATAAGTAGTGAGGGTCTCTATAATCCGACGGCTTTGCTCATAAGCATTTTGAGTAATTCTGCGATCCAACACGAAAGAGTATAGTGCATGCCAACGATTAATCAGCTCGTTCGAAAGGGCCGGACGCTCGTCAAGTCCAAGACTAAAAGTCCTGCGCTCAAGCGCTGTCCTCAAAAGCGCGGTGTCTGTCTGCGTGTTTACACCACGACTCCGAAAAAGCCAAACTCCGCCCTTCGGAAGGTGGCTCGCGTGCGACTGACCAATGGGATGGAGGTCACCACTTACATTCCAGGTGTCGGCCACAACTTGCAGGAGCACTCGATCGTGTTGGTGCGAGGTGGTCGCGTCAAGGACTTGCCCGGTGTGCGATATCACATTGTGCGTGGATCATTGGACGCGGTTGGAGTGGCCGATCGGAAACAGGCGCGATCCAAGTATGGGGCGAAGCGGCCCAAGTAGTAGTTAGCCGTGTCATTGCGCGCAGGCGCAGTGTGAACCGATTTTACTTTAATAGGATAACGATGCCACGCGGACAATTTTTCGGTCATCGAGAAGCGCAGCCTGATTCAAAGTATCGCGACAAGCTCGTCGGAAAGTTTCTGAACGTCCTGATGGGCGGCGGAAAAAAGAGCACGGCTGAGCGCATATGTTATGGGGCATTTGATTTGATTCAAGAGAAGACGAGTGGTGGCGACCCCATGAAGATCTTCAAGTCGGCAATCGATAATGTGAAGCCGGTAGTGGAGGTAAAATCTCGCCGCGTCGGCGGTGCTTCTTATCAGGTCCCTGTAGAGATACGTCCGTCTCGCCGGGTGTCGCTCGCGCTGCGCTGGATCACGGAATATTCGCGTTCACGGGGCGGGAAGAGTATGCAGGATCGGCTGGCGGCTGAACTGCTTGATGCGTCAAACAATACGGGCGCCTCGGTGAAGAAACGCGAAGACGTGCATCGGATGGCTGAGGCTAACAAAGCCTTTGCTCATTATCGTTGGTAGCTGATTGATATCGTGTCGTGCTGCTGTTGAGCCGGGCTGCGAAGTCATCGGATAAGGTCCGATATCGCGGCGGAAGGTGAGCGGCTCATTTGGCGGCACGTTCTTTTTTTTCTGGGGGAGTTGTGGCTAGGCAGACACCGTTAGAGCGGACTCGAAATATCGGCATCATGGCCCATATCGATGCCGGAAAAACCACGACCACCGAGCGAATTCTCTACTACACGGGAATGACGCACAAGATGGGCGAGGTGCATGAGGGTGCGGCGACGATGGATTGGATGGAGCAGGAGCGCGAACGTGGGATTACCATCACCGCGGCGGCGACCACCTGTTTCTGGCGTGACCACCGCATCAATATCATCGATACGCCGGGGCACGTGGATTTCACCATTGAAGTCGAGCGTTCCCTCCGCGTCCTGGACGGCGCGGTTGCGGCCTTTGACTCCGTACAGGGGGTTGAGCCTCAATCAGAGACGGTGTGGCGCCAGGCGGACAAGTATGAAGTGCCGCGTATTGCGTTCATGAATAAAATGGACCGAATCGGGGCTGATTTTTATGCTAGCGTTCAGTCGATCATCGATCGGTTGGGAGCTAATCCTGTGCCGATCCAAATTCCCATTGGGCGTGAGGGGGAATTCAGGGGCTCCGTCGATCTCATTACGATGAAGGGGTACTTCTATGATGACGAGACGCTTGGCGCGAAGTATAAGATCGGCGAAATTCCCGCGGACATGTTGGAGCAGGCAAAAGAGTATCGTCAGAAAATGCTCGATTCGGTGGCCGAGTTCGATGATCAGGTCATGGAGAAGTATATTAATGGACAGCCATTGACTGAAGATGAGGTGCGGCGTGTGGTGCGCGCTGGAACTATCGCCATGAAGGTGGTCCCTGTCCTGTGCGGCTCCGCCTTTAAGAATAAGGGTGTGCAGCAGTTGTTGGACGGCGTCGTGGATTTCCTGCCCTCTCCGATTGATATTCCGCCAGTTGTGGGGGTGGAGCCTAATACCGGAAAAGAGCTGCAGCGTGCTCCGTCTGACTCTGAGCCGTTCTCTGCTCTCGCGTTCAAGATCATGACTGACCCATTCGCCGGGCAATTGACGTTCTTTCGGGTGTACTCCGGTACTCTGAAGACCGGTACCCCGGTTCTTAATGTGACGAAGGGTACGAAGGACCGTGTGGGTCGCCTGTTGAAGATGCATGCAAACAAGCGCGAGGAAATCGATATCGTCTACGCGGGAGATATTGCTGCTGCAGTTGGTCTCAAGGGGGCAACCACGGGCGACACATTGGCTGACGAGAAACAGCCGGTTCTTTTGGAGATCATGAAGTTCCCAGAGCCGGTCATTGCTATGGCCATCGAGCCGAAAACCAAGCCAGACCAGGAGAAGATGGGATTTGCGCTGCAGAAGTTGGCGCAAGAAGATCCTTCTTTCAGGGTTCGGACGGACGAAGAGACTGCTCAGACCATTATTGCGGGGATGGGGGAGTTGCACCTCGAGATCATCGTCGATCGCCTGATGCGCGAATTTAAAGTCGAGGCCAATGTCGGCAAGCCGGAAGTGGCGTTCCGTGAAACCATCCGTCGCAAGGCTGAGGCAGAATCGAAGTACATCAAGCAGACTGGCGGACGAGGCCAGTATGGCCACGTGGTGCTGACGGTTGAGCCTTCCGACTCCGGCAAGGGGTTGGAGTTCATCAATAAGACCGTGGGTGGATCGATTCCCAAGGAATATATACCTGCGATTGAAAAAGGTGTGAAGGAGCGGATGGAGACCGGTGTCGTCGCTGGTTTTCCGTTGCGTGATGTGAAGGTAACGGTGATTGATGGGTCTTACCATGACGTAGACTCCAATGAAATGGCTTTCAAAATCGCCGCTTCAATGGGTTTTGCGGATGCCTGTAAGAAGGCAGATCCCGTTCTGCTAGAGCCCATCATGAAAGTAGAAGTGCTGGTGCCTCAAGAATTCATGGGAGATGTCATTGGAAATCTGAATGGCCGACGGGGCAAGGTGCAAGGCATGAAGGTGCGCGCCGGTGCCCAGGCTATTGAGGCCACTGTCCCGCTTATGGAGATGTTTGGATATGCGACGGACCTGCGTTCGCGAACGCAGGGTCGCGCCACATATAGCATGGAATTTGACCGCTACGACCAGGTGCCTCGGCAGATTGCTGAGGCGATCACTGCCAAGCATCGTGGCGAGTAGAGTTGTCGATTCTGTGAACTAGGGAGGATTGGGGATGGCGAAGGCGAAATTTGAGCGACGAAAGCCCCACGTGAACATCGGGACGATCGGGCACGTGGACCATGGCAAGACGACCTTGACGAGTGCCTTGACC
>JAJONL010000195.1 GCA_021323395.1 Nitrospira sp. | reverse complement strand
CTTAAATTCCGCATCAAGAAATTGTTGGATGACTTGTAGTTTTCTCCGGGAATAATCGTCTGTCATAGTCGATAATCCTTTCTTCCCTCACTTTCTCAAAGCCGATCCACCGTGTTGAAGGGTGATGGGCCTCTGCCCATCCACTCGCCTTAGAGACCTTGGGGCAGTCGTCGTTTGTCTCCGATCGCCGCGAGCCAACTTGCCTCGGCGCGCTCAGTGCAATTGCTGCAGATCTCCAGCATCCCTCTTCATATCCTTTCAACGAGCAAAGAACTCTGCATTTTGAGCAGATCCAGGATCCATCCGTGAGTCGCATCGAGATTTCCTTTGTTACTCCACTGAGCCAGGCAGTGCGTCACTCTAAGCCAAGTTAGAATAGGATCAAGATGTGGGTGATCGTGTAGAGCGATTTCTGCCGAATCAGGGGCAATCGCAGGCAGACCGTTGGCCCTTCTGGCTGAGATGAAATGTATGCCCTTTCTCGCACTCGTGATGGACTCCGCTCGTCTGATCGGGAAGTGTAACAGGGCGATCACGTTGCGGAACGGTTTCGCTTTCGCATTCCTGTTCGCCCAGGCGTTCGTGACAATGGAGCGTTCGCATGGCGGGCCTCCCTATCTGGGTTCTCTTCCTGTATGACCGCTCCTTCGTTACCGGCGAAGATCTGCTACGCGGTCCCCGATGGGATCCCACTCGTGGTCACGCTCGACGGCATCGATCAATCGCTCGAAGATGTCGGGGATGGCGCCGGTCACGCGGCTCCAGTTCGAGATCATCGGGACTCCGAGCGGATCTTCCAGGAATGTCTCGGTTGCGATCTTCATGCCCTTCAAGAAGACTTCGACGGCCATGCGTTCTTCGTGACGGTCGAACTGGAGACTGTTGATGGCCGCATCATTCTGATAGCGGGTGATGGCTTCCTGAGCGGCCTGCAAGTAGGTCGCCCGCAAAGCCTTCAGGACGGCTTCCGATAATACCACGCCTTCGCTGGCGAGGTTTCGGAAGAGCGACTTGGTAATATCCACACACATTTTTTGCAGACCTTGATCGGCATTATCCGCCGAAAGTCCCTGATGCTTGTGTTCGTACGCATCGGCGATATCGGCTTGGCAGATTCTCCTGAGTGCGCAGTTGCGATAGATCTCGGCCAGGACTCCCACTTCCAACCCCCAGTCGCCGGGAATGCGGTTGATCCAGGCCAAGTCGCGCACCATGGCGAATTCACCCGCGAGCGGATAGCGGAAACTATCCAGAAATGTCAGCAAGGGATGCGACCCCGCCACCTGCTGGAGACTCCTGATCAGCGGGGTGAGATAGAGCCGCGTCACCCGTCCATGGAGACGGTTCGTGACCCGGCTATAGTACCCCTTGCAGAATTCATAACCCAGATTGGGGTTGACGATCGGATAACAAAGCCTGGCGAGATATTCCCGATTGTAGCTGAGAATGTCACAGTCGTGGAGCGCGATGACATTGCTCTGGCCCCGCGCCAGGACATACCCGAAGGCCATCCAGCAGCCGCGTCCCTTTCCCTGCAGTCCCGTGTCGATTTCCGCTTGCGCCAGCAGCTTGAGAATGTCTTGGATTCCGGTCCCATCGTTATAGACGATCCGGACCCGCTGGGGCAGCACGGCGAAAAATTGTTTGGCCAGCCGAAACTCCAGCGCCGACGCCCGGTCCAGCGAAATCACGATCTCGTTGACATAACGAATGTCTTTCAGGACCTGCACGATGTGTTTGAGGGCGGGATTTTCGAGTTCCGAATAGAGCGAAGGAAGCACCAGGGCGATCGGGTTGGTCGCCGCATGCCGTTCCAATTCCTTTTCCAATTGATCGAGATTGGACGTGCCGAGGCGGTGCAAGACCGTGACAAGTCCGTTCTGATGAAAATCCGACATGGTCCCTCCCCTGCAGGGTTTGAGCGGATGACAATAGCGAGTGAAGACCGGCGGTACCTGGAGTTCTCAAAGCGAGACGCGGAGGTGCCGAGCACCGAACGCTGAATCTGCTGAGGGGGACCGCGGCTATTGAGCCGGAGGCATCGCCTTGCTGGTCACGACCGACTTGACGATTTTGGCTCGTTTTACGGATTCCAGGAAGCGGTCTGGTGGTTCCGGCTTCGGCAAGTTGACTTCGACGGAATACCAGCCGGACTTCATCGGCCCTTTTTTGATGCCGTTCAGTTCCTGCACCAAATCCTCGATGCTTTTCTCCGTGGTGCCATCTTCGAAGGCGACCCAAAACATGAAGGCCTGACGATCTGATTCGCGATGACCATCCGCCACCGTCGTCGGCCCGGCAGGGTCCTTCACGTTCTCACTTTTGGCCAGTACCGTGGGTTTTGGCGCGGCATTCGCCTTTGCCACCTCCAGAGAGGTGAGCGCCAGACGGGCATGGAGTTCCCGATTCCGGCTTTCCAGTAGCGCCACTTGCTTGATCAAGGTTTCGTTGACCGATTTGATCGATTGGAGATCCTGGCGCACCAATTCGCGATCGGCTTCAACCGCGCTGACCGCGACCCGCATGCCGTTCTGCACTTCCTGCGTCACGTCGGTCTTCACCGCGTGGAGATCGTCCTGCACGGCGGCCACTTGCGTCGTCAGTTTCTGCTGGACATGGGTGACCGTATCTACCAGGTTATTCAATTGCGCGATTCGTTCCTGTTCCGATCGAGAAACAGCCGTCGCGGCCGCCTGGGCCTCAACCAGCTGCGCGAGCTGTTGGTGGACACGATCGATTTGCTCTTGCGTGGATTGTCGAGCCGCCAATTCTTCTTCGAGCTGATGCGCCCGGTCGTCCGCTCCCATCCAGCTCGGAATCCGCTCCGCCAGCAATGCCACCACGCCCAGGGCAAGGACCACCCGCGCAAATGCGGTCGCCATCGCCCAGACGGGGGTGATCTTCACGGCCGGCTGTGACGATCCCGATGGTCTTCGGATCGCGGCTGCCACATGCGACCACCAGCTCGGAGCCGCTTCGTACCGCACCTGAAGCGACCCGCCGTCGAAATGGTTGTGGACGTGAATGGTCGCTGTGCCCTTGCCGATCGGGACACGCACATCCTTGCGCCCAGCTTCGGGTGCGACGCACCCTCCGATCAAGACACCGGACTCGCTCCGAATCTCGAGATGTTGGATACTCCGTTCGCGGGTCGTGAAGGCAAAGGAGGGATCGGCTTGCGCGCAATCCAACGTTCCGACGCGTTCATGGTTGACGAGTACCTGAAGGAGTCCCGGTCGTTCCGCAGCCGCGCGTCGCGGCTGGTCATCCAGGGCGTCAAGCAGATGTTCGCGAAAGTCGTTGAGCTCTGGTGCTTCCATGGTGCCGTCCTCCTCGATCCCCTCCAAAGAGAGCCAGCACGCCTCCCTTTTTCAGCGGATGGATATGGAGATTGACTTGCGGCTTCAACCCGCTGCCGACATCGTTTTGCCGCCGATCCGCGACTTCCATGAAACAGTCGCGGCAGAAGGCCAAATGCCAGACGCGGTAGTCGTGGCCGTAGTCATCCTGAAATAGTTGACCCCACTTCTGTTCCGAGAGGCAGGGGTAATGTTCCGGTTCACTCTTTCGATAATGCGA
>JAJONL010000194.1 GCA_021323395.1 Nitrospira sp. | reverse complement strand
GCGAGTGATTGTTGGATGGCCCGATACAGCTCGTCCACCGCAGCTTCTTTGGTCAGCAACAGATCGGCGCCTGCCTGCTTCATGGCTCTCTGGTTCGATTCATCGGCATTGACGGACAACCCGATGACCTTGATCTCCGGATAAGAAGCTTTAATACGGATCGTGGCGTCAATTCCGTTCATATTCGGCATATTGATGTCCATCACGACGATGGAGGGTTCGTGGTGTCGCACCGAGGCAATCGCCTCTTCTCCATCCCGCGCCTCACCGACGATATGCACGTCGGCATAGGCCTCCAGCACGGACCGCAATCCTTGCCGCATCATGGCATGATCATCGACCAGCAGTACCCGGATCACCGTATCGGGAGGCCGCTGGGGTGGAGGGGCGACGCGGACCTCTTCCTCAACCTTTTTACTCGTGGCTTCCACGGGCGGGGCTTCGCCGGAGTCGTTGGATGTGAGCGGCAAGACGAGCTTCGCGTTCGTGCCCTTGTCCGGCGACGACTGCAGCTCAAACATACCTCCCAGCGCCTTCATTCGTTCGCGAATCGAAAACAGACCGAATTTCGAGGAGGAGGCCGTGGCTTCCTGGTGCCAGGCGCCGGTCGTATCAAAGCCTTTGCCCTCATCTCGAACCTCGACGCAGAGGGCGCTGCTCTCGCGCCGCACACTGACCGTGGCGACTCCGGTCCCGGCATATTTAGCCGAATTGATCAGTAACTCTCGCACTGACTGGAACAACAATACGGCATGTTCCTCGGGCACTTTGGGTTCGTCGCTCAACGCCTGGACGAGAACGGTCAATTGGTGTTGGCGCATCTGTTCAGCCAGCCATGTGAGCGCCGCCGACAAACCGAACTCTTTCAAAATAGGAGGCGAAAGCTCCGCCACCAAGGTGCGGGTATAGGTCAAGGCCTGGCTCAGCACCTCGTCGGTCTGCTTCATCAGCTCGACGCAAGATGGGAGGGATTCCGCCAAACGTTTGCCCTGGCCCAGCTTCAGCTTGCTCAGCACCAACAGCTGTTGTAAATGGTCATGCAGCTCAGTCGCCAACCGCTGGCGCTCTCGCTGCTCCGTCAGGTTAAGTTCGGTCGCCAATGCGCGGAGGCCGGCGGTGCGCTCCACGACCAGCTGCTCCAACTGCCCGGCCAATCGCCGCAGCTTGTCTTCGCTTTCGCGCAAGGCCTGCTCGGCCTGCTTCCGCTCGGTGATGTCGGTGCACACGCCGATCATGCGGGTCGGCGACCCGGCCGGAGCGCGATAGAGCTTGCCCTTCCCTTCGACCCATTGAATGGCCCCGTCCGGCCGAATGATGCGGTACTCGATCTGATAGGGCTCATCACCTTCCAGGGTCTGGGAGATGGCTCGAAGCACTCGTTCCCGATCCTCGGGATGGATGTCCTGCTGATAGCCTTCGAATGTGCCGTCAAAAGTCCCTGGAGCCAATCCATGGATGGCTTCGAGTCCCGTGGACCAGCCGACATGATTGGTGAGGATATTCCATTCCCACGATCCCATACGGCCCGCTTCGAGCGCCAGGCGCAACTGGGATTCACTCTCCCTGAGACAGTCCTCCGCAGCCTTCCGCTCTATGCCGAGCGCCAGGGTTTGGGCGAGGGCTTGGGCCAACTCCACCTCTTCCATCTCCATGGCGTGGGGCCGGTCGAAGTACACCATGAATTTCCCGAGCACCCGTCCACCGTAGGTCAAGGGGATGAAGGCCAGGCTGCCGATTCCTTCACTGCCGATGAGATCCTTCAGCTGCCCGTCACCCTCCCATCCGGAAATATCGCTGATGAGTATGGGTGCCGGCGCCGGATCATCAGGCTTCCATGGTGAATGGCCCTCGACGGCGGCGCGATAGCGGTCCGACAGCCCCCGCCAGGCCTTGAAACGCATGACACCTTCCATGTCGGACAGCAGAATAGAGGCCCGGTCCGCGCTCAGGGATCGCATGATGGCGTCCAGGGCCTTCTCATAGAGGGTCGGTAATGATTCCGCGCGATTGACATGCGTGGCGAGTTCATGCAAGTGGTGTTGCTGCGTGCGCCGCCGTTTCTCCTGCGTGATGTCTCGGGCAATTTTCGAGGCACCGATGATATGGCCTCTGCCGTTACGAACAGGGGAGAGGGAAATCGAGATATCGATGAGTCGTCCGTCTTTCCGCCGGCGAATCGTTTCGTAATGATGGACGCGTTCTCCACTTCTGATCCGGTCCAGAAGCATGCGTTCTTCGTGCTGCCGATCCGCCGGAATAAGATGGAGGATCGAGCGTCCGACCATTTCTTCGGAGCTATAGCCGAACAGCCGCTGGGCGCCCACGTTCCAAGAGGTGATCACTCCATTCAGATCCTTACTGATGATGGCATCATCCGACGATGTCACGATCGCCGCGAGATGCGCCCTTGCGGATTCGGCCTGCTTCTGGTCCGAAATATCGACCAACAGGTTGAACGCGCCAATCGATCGCTTTTCGGCATCCACCAATAATTGGGGATGGGCCAGCACATGCCGGCGACTGCCATCCGGGCGTTCAACGATGATCTCTTGGGGAGGTGTTGTCGTTCCCGTCTGTACGACCACCGCCAGCGGGCATTGACTGAAAGGGAGCTCGGTTAAATCCGGCCGAAAGATTCGATAAGAGCCGCACCAGACATCCGTGCCGAGCGCAGGGCGACGCCCCCATAACTCGGCTGCCGCCTCATTGTACATGGTAATCAGGCCCTTCTCGTCGGTGCAGTAAATGGCCACGGGAAGGCCATGGACCAATTCCCGGTAACGAGTGGAGGGCTCATCGGAAGCCAGAGGAGCATTCGTCTGAGTGGTACTCTGCAGGATCACACCTATACCTCTACCTCAGGTCGCAGGTGTATCAATAAGGACACAACTTCCGCCACTGGGAAGGTCCCTAGGGTGTGAATAGGGTCTGCGGGAAGGGAAAGCGAGGCGGCGGCTGGAAAGAGGGACCAGACGATAGTACGGAAACAAAGGGTCAAACGAGTAGCAATCATCAGTTCGTTCGACCATAAATAGCCGACGCGCGAGGAGCGGCACAGCCGATCGATTGGCGCCCCCAAGGGGATCGTGTCACAGAGAAAGGAGCAGATCGGCGCCAGGTCGCATGGCGCAGCAGCGACCAGACCGATCGCAAAAATTCCCAACTGAAGAGACGCGGGCTCACAGACTTCCCGCCGACTCGACACCAGGAACCCCAAGATCCAGACCCCATCCTCCGCCCTGCCACGACACCGGAGATCCGACATTGAGCTTTCACCAATGACCTCACAACAATGTGGAAGACGACCCCGAATTTCGTCTGCGCGCCTTATCGACGCATTCGACTATGCAGAACCGTACCACGCGAGCAACCATCCGCCAAAATAGAAATTAGTTTTGA
>JAJONL010000193.1 GCA_021323395.1 Nitrospira sp. | reverse complement strand
GACATCGCGTCATCAGCTTATCGGCTGGCTCCGAACCCGGACGGCACACTTTACGTCACAAACTTCGAGCGACTGGACGTGAGCGTGGTGGGCAGTCAGATCCTGTATCGATTGAATGCAGACGGCTCCCGTGTCAGTGGGTTCTCGCCCGTGAATGTCTATACCGTTGGATTTAACGCCCGAATCTATGCGCTTGCCCGAGTGGCTGATGACACCAATGATGTGCTGATTGGTGGCGGATTCGTGCTCGACTCTAGTGGAACCGTCAACCCCCTTTTGGACCCGACGGCCATCGGCCGCAGCTCGGCACGGACTCGACTAATACGCCAATTGTCCGCGCCATCGCGAAAACGATTGATGGAAGCGGCGACTTTATTCTCACGGCCAGCGGAATCCGCCGTTTCCGGCCTGACGGGACGCCCGTACTTGGATTTCAGGTCGGCCAGACCAACAGCGTTGATGACACTGACAAGCTCCTATGTATGCTGGATGGGGATACGATCGTGGGGGGTACCTTCACCACATACAACGGGACCAGCCGGGGGCATATCGTGAGAATCAATAGAGACGGGTCACAGCAGTAGCGCGTTGTGCGAGTCTGGCTTGTGAGTGACGGAACACGAGTGCTCTCACAGGCAACTGGACCTTGGGCGGCAGCACACTCAGTGCCCCTTCATCGGCCGGCCTTTGTCTTCAACGCAACCTGTTCAGTGGCTGGAGTTCAACTTTTCCGAACAATTCCCAGGGGATATAACTGATTTGTACCCTTTCCGGGTCCTGCGTCCTTCTGCCGCATGAAAGTCGTAGCAGCCTTTCAAAAGAAGACAGTGAGCAATTCTGACCATCGCGGGATCTTGTTTTCTGATAGAAAAATCCACCACATCTGGGGAGCCGAACCCGGATTGATAACGGAGCGGCCTTCACGATCTCGTGAGGTTCAGCAATCCATGGCTCAGCCTTTATCCGGAGAACGTCCCGAAGGCTGTAATTCCATACTGTCGGACGAACCAGAAGGCCGGGGCTCTCGCGTAGCGTGGGACGGCATCATGAAACTCGAATCTGCTCTTTCAGATCGGATTCTCGAAGTGGTGACTAAAACGCCTAGTTGTCGGGTCGAGGACCTGGTCTATCATTTCCCGGATTTGACATGGAGTCAGGTCTTTCGCGAAGTGGCTAATCTGAGCAGGAAAGGCCACTTGCGCCTCATGTTGAATGGTCGAGGGATTATCGTAAAAAATGCAGATCGTGGTCATGCCGTTCTCTGATCGACGGACAGAGCGTTCAGCCGCGCTGATCTATGGTTCTCGTCATCGATATTCGTTGATTAGTTTGGCCCATTTTGCGGGAAAGTTCGTGGGGAAACGTGAGGCGCCAGTGGTCATTGTCCTCGAGGAGGTAAATCCTAAAGTTCATGCCGAAGCCATCACGCCAGAGGAACGTTTCCTCTCACACGATGTGACACCGTGCTCTCTGTACGCGGCGGGTGTCCTGGGCTAAGGAGTGAGGAGAGCTTGCCCGTTATGGCAGGCGCTATTGCTCTCGCGTCTTCCAATCAGCACTCAAATTCTAAGAGGTCTTTCCCACAAGTTGTCTCCGGGCCACAGGTTCTCCGTCATCGACTTGACCACAATCCGAAGTAGATGAAGAAGGCTTATGGATAAAATCCGCTCATCTGTTGCTATGAGTCCAGGGCTGGAAGAACCGATTCGGGCAGAGCTTTTCGGTGTCGAGCGGCTCGAACAGCATGGCGGCTGCCCAGATCACTACCGGCGACTTACGGCGGGGCCGGTTACTCACGCCACGAGTCTTGGAGAATGGACGGGTCTTGGTGAAGTCCTACCGGACCATCGCCCGCGCGATTCGGGAAGAAAAAGCGATCACCCCAGCCGCCGAATGGTTGGTCGACAACTTTCACATTGTGGACGAGCAGCTTCGCGAGATCATCGATGATTTACCTCCCGGGTACTACAGGCAATTGCCCAAACTGGCATCCGGCCACCTGGAGAATTATCCACGAGTCTTCGGAGTGGCCTGGGCGTTCGTCGCCCACACGGACAGTCGGTTCGACCCCGAGATGTTGCGCCGTTTTGTGGCGGCCTACCAGCGCGTGCAGCCGCTGACGATCGGGGAATTATGGGCGGTGGCCATTTCGCTGCGTGTCGTGCTGGTGGAGAACCTTCGCAGACTGGCAGAGCGGATCGTTCACAGCCGCGTGGCCAGGCTGAAAGCCGACGAACTCGCCGATGGTCTGCTGGGTACGGGGGCATTGGACGTAGAGACTTCGGCAACGGCTCTCCGTCGCTTTGAGCACAGACCGCTGGCGACGGCGTTTGCCGTGCAGCTTGTCTCCAGCGACTACGTGATCTGGATCCCAAGGTGCGCCCCGTCCTCCTGTGGCTCGATGAACGCCTTGCCGCGCAGGGTACGACCGCCAACGACATCGTGCTGGCCGAGCACCAGCAGCAGGCAGCCATGAGCGTCACTGTGCGGAACATCATCACCAGCATGCGATTCACGTCAGAATTTGACTGGGCGGACTTTTTCGAGCGCGTCAGTCTGGTGGATGACATTCTTCATCGCGAGCCTCGATACACCGAGATGGATTTTGTCACCAGGGACACCTACCGCCACGCCATCGAGGATTTGTCCCGTGGCTCGGGTTTCTCAGAAATCGACGTAACGACCCGTGTTGTGGATCGCGCCAGGCGGGCGGTGATGGAGCCGCATGCGCGTGAGCAGGTGGAACGGCTTTCGGACCCTGGCTATTACCTCATCTCGCAAGGACGCCGGGCGTTTGAGCGGGAACTCGGTTACAGAGTGTCCTGGAAGCGCCGATTCCTGCGTTGGTATGTCCGGGCTTCCGTGCCGGGCTACCTTGGATCCCTCGCAGTGGTGACCGCCATTGTCATGGCCTTGACCCTGTGGCGATCTGTGGAAGCCGTCGAGACACCAGCGGGCCTTGTGCTTCTTGGTCTCCTTGCGCTCCTGCCGGCCTCGGATCTCGCCATGGCACTGATCAATCGCACGGTCATGGCGATCCTCGGACCGCGGCCATTGCCTCGAATGGCATTGCGGAACGGCATTCCTAAAGAGTTGCGAACGATCGTGGCAATTCCCACGTTGCTCACGAACCAGCAGGGTATCGAGGAGCAGGTGGAGCGATTGGAAGTCCATTATCTGGCCAATTCGGATGATGACCTACGCTTCGCCCTGCTCTCAGACTGGAGAGATGCCCCGAGCGAAAGTATTCCAGGTGACGCGGAGCTACTCGCCACGGCCGTCGAAGGGATCGCGCGCCTGAATAAGCGTTACGGCCCTGCGTCCGGCGGTGGTTCGCGTTTTGTGCTGTTTCACCGCAGGCGTATCTGGAATGAGTGCGAGCACACCTGGATGGGGTGGGAACGGAAGCGAGGCAAGCTGCATGAGTTAAATCAGTTGTTGCGCGGCTCGACGCACACGACGTTCATGTCCGTCGGCGGGCAGCCCCCCGAAGGCATTCCTTCTGTGCGGTACGTCATTACGCTTGATGCGGACACGCGGTTGCCGCGCGGAGCCGCGCGCCGCTTGATCGGCACCATGGCCCATCCTCTGAACCGGCCTCGGTTTGACCCTCACGCCGGACGCGTCGTTGAAGGGTACGGAGTCGTGCAGCCGCGAATTACGCCCTCGCTACCGACAGATGGTGAGGGCTCCTGTTTTCAACGGACGTTTTCCGGCCCCAGCGGGATCGATCCCTATGCATCCGCCGTGTCGGATGTGTACCAGGATCTGTTTCTTGAAGGGTCTTATACCGGCAAAGGCATTTACGAGATCGACGCCTTCGAGGCCGCCTTGGCGGACAAAGTGCCGGACAATGCAATGCTCAGCCACGATCTCTTTGAAGGGCTCTTCGCTCGCACGGCGCTTGCGACCGACGTTGAGCTGTTCGAAGCCTTTCCTTCCCATTACGAAGCCGCGGCAGCCAGGCAGCATCGATGGGCACGCGGCGATTGGCAGTTGTTGCCGTGGCTTCTTGGGCGCGGACATACCGGATCTGAGCCGCATCGCGCGGTAATAATTCCCGCAATCGGTCGTTGGAAGATTCTCGACAACCTCCGCCGTACCCTGTCGGCTCCCGCCGCATTCCTGGCTTTGTTAGCCGGGTGGCTGTTACCACAGGGGGCCGCCTGGGCCTGGTCCTCATTTATCCTGGCCACGATCGCGATTCCATCGCTCCTGTCTTTTGTCCTCGGACTCTATCCACGCCGGCGCGGTATTTCCATACGCAGTCACGTTCGTGGTGCAGTTACCGATCTGAAGTTAGCCGCGACCCAAATCGCGTTGACGGTCACTTTCCTGGCATACCAGACCTGGCTTATGTCGGATGCGATCCTGCGGACCCTCAGCCGGCTCGTCGTCACACGGACGCACTTGTTGGAGTGGGTAACTGCGGCACAGGCTGAGGATGCCTACACGTGCAACCTGGCAGGGATGTATCGGCGTATGGTCGGCGGTATTGTCCTCACAGTCATGGCTGCTTGTGGAGTCGCATTGTTCGGATGGAACGACTCCTGGGCTGCAGCGGCCCCATTCATCCTCCTATGGATGGCGGCTCCGGCGGTGGCGCGCTGGGTCAGCCTGCCTCCGCGGCTCACCGGCGCCGGGCCGGTTTCGCCCGCCGATGCCCGGACCCTCCGGTTGATTGCGCGCCGGACCTGGAGGTTCTTCGAGACATTTGTGTCACCGGAAGACCATGCGCTGCCACCGGATAACTTTCAGGAAGATCCGAAGCCCGTCGTGGCCCACCGGACGTCTCCAACCAATATAGGTCTCTATTTGCTCTCGACTCTAGTTGCCCGCGACCTTGGTTGGTTGGGCACTCTGGAAGCAAGTGAACGACTGGAGGCCACGCTAGCGACCATGAGCGGTCTCGAGCTATTTCGCGGGCACTTCTACAACTGGTACGACACACGCACCCTCCATCCGCTCGATCCGAAGTATGTGTCCTCCGTGGATAGCGGCAATCTCGCGGGACATCTGGTGGTCTTGAGCAACGGATGCCGTGAGTTGATCCAACAATCTACTGTCGACGTCAATCTGTTTGCTGGAATAGACGATGCCATCCGGTTGTTACGTGAGGCGCTCGCCGAGATTCCCGACCAGCGACAGACGCACACCGTCACACGGAAACAGCTGAGCCAGGCCGTCGAAGCGCTAGCCGTGTTGCTGCTGTCGCGGCCGCTCGATGCCATCGACTGGACCACGCGGCTTGGCCGACTGACCGCATTGTCCAATACCGTCGCAGATATGGCGCAGGCCCTGGCACATGAGCGCTCGGACGGGCCCGAGGGCGAGTTGCGCATCTGGGCGGATTCGGTCAGGAAGTGCGTAGAGAGTCATCTCCGGGATGTGGAACTGGTGCTTCCGTGGGTCCGCTTCAGTGCGAAAGATCTTGCGTCCATGTTCGACAATGCGTCCGGGCCGGTACTGGAGTGGGAGACCATCGAGCCGTTCTTTCATTCCGTCCCCACGCTGGCGGCCGCCCCTGAACGTTTCGCGGCTGCGCTCCGTGCGCTCGACCGTTTGCGGGAAGACTCGCTCAGCCATCCGTTGCAGAACAGGGCCAGCCTAGCAAGGATAGCTCTGCTGGCTGATGCCATACGGCAATCGTCCGCCGATGCCACTGCTCTCATCCGCCGACTCGCGGTCATCGCGCAGACTGCGGAGCAGATGGTGCGCGCCATGGATTTCACGTTCCTCTTCGATCCGACACGCAAGCTGTTG
>JAJONL010000006.1 GCA_021323395.1 Nitrospira sp. | reverse complement strand
GGCGCCACGGTCCGACAGGTCATTAAAATACAGAGCGGCATCTCCACGGAGAAGGCCAAGGAAATCACCAAGGCCGTGAAAGAGTCCAAACTAAAAGTGCAGGCGCAGATCCAAGGCGAACAGGTGCGGGTAATCAGCAAGAGCAAGGATGATTTGCAGTCGGCCATTGCCTTTCTGAAGGGGAAGGATTTTGGGATTGATTTGCAATTCACCAATTACCGCTAGCATGGGATGGTGAAACAGGCTTCCAGCTTCGTTCTCGCGTCGATCAGAGGCTCGACGTACAAGCGCAGTACGCCTCGCCTCTTCTCTCGCTGCGGCCTTGCTGGGCGACCTGTTTGACCATCCCATAAAATATCCGCCAACTCCAGCATGGCCAAACTTCTCATCTGTCTTTTGTTTTTCGCGCTATCCCTCGGCGGATGCACAGGCAGCGATCCGATCGTCGTTATTGAGTTGCATCCGACCAATCCCGACATCATCTACATCGCCACCAACGACTACATCTACAAAACGCGGGACGGCGGGAAGACCTGGAGCAATCTGTCGAAGGGAATGAGTTATTCGCGTGTGATCGCGATGGCGATTGACCCGGCCTATCCAGCCACGATCTATGCCGGCACGAAGGGAGATGCTGTGTATAAGAGTTATGATGGCGGCCAGCGTTGGACCTCTCTACGCGTGGGCTTGGACGATGCCACCATCTCCTCTGTGGTGAACCAGTTTGTCTTTGACCCGGCTGATGCCCAGCATCTTTTTTTGGCGACGACCATGGGAGTCTTCGAATCGAAGACTGCCGGCGAGCGTTGGATCAAGCGAATGGAGGGGATGAAGGAAGTGTTGATGGTCGTGACGTTGGGCTTGGATCCCAGTCGGTCGTCGGTATTGTATGCCGGCACGAGCGGCGGTGTATACAAGTCGACCAATCAAGGCGCGCATTGGGTGCAAGTGAATAATGGTCTCGTGCCGACGGATATGGTGAAGACATCACGCGCGTTGAGTGTCACATCCGTGCAGGTCGATCCGTTCGCGGCGGGGACAGTCTATGCCGCCACGCTCGCCGGCCTGTTCAAAACTACGGATGGCGCAGCTTCATGGACGAGAGTCGCGGAGGCGTTGCCCGATCAGATGATCGTGGCGATGGTGCTCGATCGCGCACGCGCGGGTGTGCTGTATGTGGCGGCCAGGGATGGAATCCATCGAAGCGAGGATGGCGGGCAGACATGGGTCGGGCTGAATGACGGCCTGTCGACCACTAATATTCGATCACTCGCGCAGAGCCGAGTCGATCCGAGATTGTTCTACGCCGGCACCAATGGGAGCGGGCTGTACCGAAGCGGGGACGGCGGCGCCCATTGGGAAGCGCTTCCGTCAGTTTTCCCAAAGGAATAGAATTCGCTGAATCGATAGGCAGGGCTATCGGCGAGATTGGTTATTGAGGGATGAGTCACCGATCGAGGGCCCGACGCCCCGCATCTGCACGGATGATGAGTTGTCGGCATTCTGGGAGTCGTTGATCTCGAATCCGAATGCATTCGGCAAGGTGGTGTCTTGTGTATGGGGACCCACTCGATCCGGCAAATTGCTGTCCTTGAGGTCCTCTCCCCGCCGAGGACGCAACGACTCATTGACGTTGCTGTAGGGAGAGACGGTCGCGCCTATATCAGCGCCGAAGCTCGGATTGAGGGAGCGATTCAGATTCGTGTTTTCAATCTCTCCGCCGATTCTCGTCGGAATCGTCGTGTCTTGAATGTCCATGCCTGTCGGAGCTGATGCGGGCGGTCTCTTGGCTCGCAGATCGCGAGTGATGGTTTCTCGTTCTTCCTCGATGCGGCGTTCCTCCCTAGCACGCTGCTCATAGTCCAGGGCGTCGAGTTTCTCAAACCGATCGCCGAGGGCCTTCACTCGAGACTTGATTTTCGTCAGGCTATCGCGGGCCGTCGCCACAGCACCCACAATCTCACTGAGCGTCCATTGCCGCGCGAAGGTGCCGAGTTTGGGCGATTGGCCCGGTCCCCCGCCCAGTCCACCGGCCCCGCTTCCCACGCCGAATCCCGCGCTATTGTAGATGCCCTTTTGTTGCACTGACATGAGGAGGTGATTGGATTTGTCGAGAAGCTCGTCGATCTGTTCGAGCGAGTCGAAGTCGCCGGCGCAGCAGTCGAGAAATGCTCGGTACTCGCGCGTAAATTTCGCGGCTTCATTCTGAATCTCGATAATTTTTAACGGTTCCCTGGGCGTGGTTTCATCGTGGCTGGACTGACCGACCGTCTCGGGTTTCTTCCCATCACGGTCCGCGTCGTACAGCGCTGTGCAGCCAGCGTCGGGGGTGGCCGTGATTTGCTTGTCCGCCTGGCGATTCGGGCACCAATAGATTTTGGCAGGCTGGTTGAGCGGATTGTCCGTTCTGAACTCACCCGCCCCAATAGGGGAAGCCGGCGTCATGACCAGCAGACTGCCCAGCAGGGTTGCTTTCGCGCTGAGATGATGCTGAGTGAACGGCAGGCGCATCGTTGATTGGATGATGCGCTCAGGGTGCAAGTGTGTCAATCAAACAGGAATTTGTGGTGGTTCACCAGGTGCGCAGTCTTCTATGGTTTCGGCTCCATGGATCGATATTGAAGGGGTCGAAACCGAGGGGCTTCTGGGCGTCTGAATAAAGATGGATTTCCTAGGGGGCTGAAGCTTATAGGGGCTGTTCTGCTCCAAGGGTTAGTTGCTTGACACACCTGATTTCAGTTCCGTTGATATGTTTTTTCCGATTTGGTTTAGCGAGTGAGAGGCTAGCCGTGGACGACTGGGTTGGCGTCAAAAAACCACTCATTTTGGGGGCTGAACTTTTACGCACAATTTTAATCATAGGTGGGTTAGTTTCCCACAGAGTTATCCACAAATGTGGATAACTTTCATCCATGCTCGTGGTCGTGAAATCATGAGGGAAGACCAAGACAAAATACATGAAAATTTGCGGCAAAATTTGTTGACAGTCATTTGGTTGGGTGTATACTCCAGCCCATTAATGGGGTGAAGTGGGTGGAAGTGGTGAAATGAATTCTACTCGCGATTCCCATGAGGCGGTTTTAGTCGAAGAAATCCTATTCTGGCTGCAGTGCAAACCCGGTGGAGTTTACGTGGACTGCACTCTCGGATATGCGGGGCTGGCTTCTCACATTCTCGATCATATCTCTCCAGACGGCATCCTCGTGGGAATCGATCGCGATGCAGCGGCACTCAGGGAGTCGCAAACGCGCCTTGGAGGCGACAGCGCTCGTGTGCGTTTGAGGCATGGAAACTTTCGAGACCTCAAGGCGCATGTCGCCGAGAGTGGAGTGCGGCGGGTGGACGGCGTGATCTTCGATCTTGGCGTCTCATCTCCCCAGCTCGATCGGGCCGAGCGTGGATTTAGTTTTCGCGAAGACGGTCCCTTGGATATGCGCATGGATCAGAGCGAGGGCCGCACTGCGGCGGACCTCGTTCGTGATCTGCCGGAAACTGAGTTGGCTGACCTGATCTACCATTTTGGTGAGGAGCGATACTCACGGAGGATTGCGCGAGCGATTGTGCAGACAAGAATGCTGGGTGCGATCGAGACCACCTGGAAATTAGCGGCTGTGGTCGAGCGCGCCGTGCCGGCTTCGTACCGGCATGGACGGATTCATTGCGCCACCAGAACTTTTCAGGCATTGCGGATTGCAGTCAACCGCGAGTTGGATGTACTGGAGCCGGCTCTTCGGGATGCCGTCGATATTCTAGTTCCCGGGGGGCGGGTCTGTGCCGTTTCTTTTCACTCCCTGGAAGACAGGATCGTTAAGAATACGTTTCGGGCGATGGCGAACGGCCCCGGCGCCTCATTGAGACTACTGACGAAAAAGCCTGTCACGGCTTCGGATAACGAGCGTAACCGAAACCCGCGGTCGCGGAGCGCAAAGTTGCGCGTTGCGGAGCGGTGTTCCAAGGAGTGTATGCAATGAAAGCCGTTGCGTTTGCTGCGGTCACGTCGCTGGTCTTGCTCTTTGTATGGGAGCGGGTGGACATCGTTCGCATCGGTTATCAGATTGAGCGGCTGAAGACGCAGAAGGTCGCTCTCGAGCGGGAACGCGACGAATTGCGGGTGAAGTTGTCCGGGTACACGGCGCCTGAGCGAATTGCCCGACTGGCCACCGATAAGTTGGGAATGATGCAGCCTGAGAAGGGCCAGGTCGTGGTTATCAACATTGAGCCTGAGGCGCCGACGAATCCGATCGCGGCGGAGGGTGAGGTGCGAATCGCCAAAAATATCGTGACGCGGAGAGCGCGGTAGTGACGGCCATGCCCTTTCGGGGTCGCCGCATGGTGGTGGCCTGCGGACTTGCGGTGGCGTTCATCCTGGTCATCATCCGGCTCGTGAATCTCCAAGTGCTGCAGGCTGCCGAATTGACGGTAAGGGCGGATCGACAACATCAGAAAAACGTGACCCTGGAGGGTGCGCGAGGTACGATCTACGATCGAAACAGTAAGGTCTTGGCAATGAATATGGAGGTGCCCTCCGTGTTCGGGGTGCCTGCGTCGCTCGGCAATCCCGGCCTCACGGCTCGCAATCTCTCACCGATTTTGCATGTGAAAGCGACGGAAATTGAGAAGAAGCTCAAACAGGAAAAGCATTTTGTTTGGTTGGCGAGAAAGCTGGAGCCCGAACAGGGAAGACGCCTCGAACGGCTGTCCCTCGATGGTGTCGGGGTCGTGATGGAGGGCCGCCGATTTTACCCTAAAGGACCGTTGCTTTCACATGTGCTGGGCTTCGCGGGAATGGACGATCGTGGGTTGGAGGGTGTGGAGCTGCGATACGAGCAATATTTGAGGGGCGAGAAAAGAGCCGTCATCTTGCAGCGGGATGCGCTGGGGCGGGCCGTCTTTCCTAAGGGCCTCAATGAAGAAGGCGCGGCGGCAGGGCATAGTTTAACCCTCACGGTGGACGAAGTGATTCAGTACATTGCCGAGAAAGAGTTGGATGAGGCTGTGAGCCGATCCAATGCGAAATCCGGGACGATCATTGTCATGGATCCCAGGACAGGAGCGGTACTGGCTATGGCGGTCAGCCCTCGGTTCGATCCGAATGCGGTGGCGGCGTTGGCTCCTGATCGATGGCGCAATCGGGCCTTGACGGACACCTATGAGCCGGGCTCAACCATGAAGACGGTGATTGCGGCGGCCGCCCTTGAAGAAAAAGTGATGACCCCAGGCAGCATGATCTATGGGGATAATGGGCAGTTGTCGATTGCCAACACCGTGATTCATGACCATGAAAAATTGGGTTGGATGACCTTCGCGCAAATGATTCAGAAGTCCAGCAACATCGGCGCGGCGAAGGTGGGCATGGCGTTGGGGGAGTGGCGTGTATTTGACTATTTGAAAGAATTTGGATTCGGGGATAAGACCGGCATCGACCTGCCGGGCGAAACAGGGGGGTTGTTGCGGGGGCCGCGCCAATGGGGGAAGCGTTCCCTCGCCTCCATCTCGATGGGGCAAGAAATCGGGGTGACTCCGCTTCAAATGGTCACGGCCGCGTCGGCTATCGCGAATGGCGGCCTGCTCATGAAGCCCTATGTGGTCTCGGAAATCCGGAATGCCAAGGGCCAGCTGGTATCGCAAACGATGCCCCATGCGAAACGGCGTATCATATCTGCCGATACCGCCAGGACGCTGACGACGCTGCTGGAGGGCGTCGTCACGAGCGGGACGGGAGGAAAAGCGGCCATCCCAGGCTATCGCGTAGCCGGCAAAACCGGTACCGCACAGAAAGTGGATCCGCGAACCGGCGCCTATTCCTCCACGCTTCTGGTGGGTTCGTTTCTGGGATATGTTCCGGCGGAGGACCCCCGATTGGCGATGATCGTCGTCATTGATGAACCGCGCGGAGAAGGCTGGGGCGGTGTCGTGGCTGCGCCGGTGTTCCGGCGTGTCGGTGAACAAGTCCTGAACTACCTCGGTGTGGCAGTGGATGAGCCGGTCAAACTAGCCATGGCCGGCGTCAAATCGTGACATATGACCCTTGATGAACTGATCAGCCCTATCCAGGGGCGTCTCAAGGTGCTGGAGCGAACCGGAGACCAGCGCGTGACCATTTCCGGGCTGACCGATGATTCCCGAACTGTGGAGGCTGGGTCCCTCTTCGTCGCCGTGAAGGGCGAGCGGGTCGATGGGCATGCATTTCTCGACCGCGTCGTGGCCGCGGGCGCGGCAGCGGTTGTGGTGGAGCGAGACGCGGCGGTCGGGTCGATCGCTTCCGTCCGTGTGCAGGATTCGCGCGAGGCCTTGGGGATCCTCGGTAGTCGGTTCTATCGCGATCCTTCGGCAACCTTACGGATGATCGGGGTGACAGGAACGAACGGAAAAACGACGACGACGTACATTGTGAAGACCATGCTCGAAGCGGCGAGCCGGCAGGTGGGTCTGATCGGCACCGTGGTCTACCTTATCGGGAAAGAATCGATCCCGGCGTCCCACACCACGCCGGGCGCACTGGAGCTGCAGCGGTTGTTCGCGCGCATGGTTGAGGCCCGATTGGATACCGTCGTCATGGAAGTGTCATCGCATGCGCTGGCGCTGGATCGGACCACCGGCTCCGAGTTTGATGTCGCGGTCTTTACGAATCTGACCCAAGATCACCTGGATTTTCATGTCGACATGGAATCTTATTTTCAGGCGAAGCGCAAACTGTTCGCGGAACTCGAGCAGGCTGGGTCCAGCAAGCCGAGCAAGCGCGCGATCGTCAATGTGGACGATCCCTGGGGCGGTCGGATTGGTGAGGCCTGTACGGTTCCGGTCTGGACCTATGGACTGCGCCACCAGGCGGACCTGCGGGCTGAAGATGTGAGGCTATCGCCTACCGGCACCACCTTCACTCTGCGTAGTCCTCTGGGGAGCTGCGCGATACAGAGCCGGTTGGTGGGCGAGCACAATGTTTATAATCTCTTGGCTGCCATCGGTGTGGCGCTGCACGAAGGCCTGACGCTGGATCAGGTTCGGTCGGCTATCCGAGCGGTTACCAACGTGCCGGGACGATTTGAGCTGGTCGAGGCGGGCCAGGATTTCACTGTCGTGGTCGATTATGCGCATACCGAAGATGCGTTGGTCCGCCTGTTGACGGCGGCGCAAGCGCTTCGCGCGGGACGCATTATCACCGTCTTCGGGTGCGGCGGCGACCGAGACCGCACCAAGCGCCCCAAGATGGGACGCGCGGCGGTGCAATACAGTGACGTGGTGGTGCTGACGTCGGACAATCCGCGCACCGAAGATCCTGCTGCCATTTTACGCGAAGTCGAAGTCGGCGTGAAAGAAGCGCTCTCCGATCGGTCCCAGGTTCGGTACCGCATGATTGCGGATCGCCGGGCTGCCATCGAGGCGGCGATTCACGAGGCGAAAGCGGGCGACATGGTATTGATCGCGGGAAAGGGTCATGAGGATTATCAGATCCTGGGGACCACGAAGCATCCTTTTGACGATCGCAAAGTCGCGCGTGAAACCATTGGAACATTGCGATCTGGGGTCTAGGCGAGGACGGGGTGCGCGAGCAGGGAACCATGTAATGATGCCGCTGTTTACCGTTGAAGAGATCTGCGAGGTCTTGGGCGCCAAGACGCCTGCAGGGCTGACGCCGCGTGATCTCAAACAGCGGATCCAGCGGGTGATCACTGATTCGCGAGTGGCGCGAAAAGGGGATCTGTTCATCGCGTTGCAGGGCGATCGCTTTGACGGCCATGCGTTCGTGACGAAGGCGCTCGCGCAAGGAGCGGTGTGCGTCATCGCGCAGGAAGACTATCGGCTCCCGTCGTCGCCGAAACGTGCGCATAGGCCGATCCTGGTGGGGGTGCAGGATACCCTGGAAGCCTACCAATGTCTCGCCACCCATTATCGGAACCGTTTTTCGATCCCGGTGATCGCCATTACGGGGAGTAATGGTAAGACGACCACGAAAGAAATGGTCGCTCAGGTGGTCGCGCAACGCTGGAAGACGATGAAGACCGAGGGCAATCTCAATAATCGAATCGGCGTTCCCCAGACCCTGTTTCAGCTCGCCGCGCGCCATCAAGCGGCGGTCATCGAAATGGGAGTGGATCAGGAAGGACAAACGACTCGGCTGTGTGAAATTGCGAGACCGACCATCGGAGTCATTACGAATATCGGGCCGGACCATCTCGAGTTCTTCGGCAATATAGAGGGATCCGCCCAAGCCAAGGCTGAGTTGCTCGATCACCTGCCGCAAGGCGGCGCGGTCGTGTTGAATGCGGATGATGACTATTTCGATTATCTCGCCGCGCGGGCGCAATGCCGGGTGGTAGCATTCGGTTGTTCTCCCAAGGCGGAAGTTCGCGCCGTCAACATACGAACCGATGACAAGGGCAGGACGGTTTTTGGCCTGGTGTTGCCTGGCAAAAGCCGTCAGCCAGAAGTGCGTATTCGCACCCAGGGATCACACAATGTGAGCAATGCGCTCGCCGCCGCGGGGGTGGGCGTCGTGCTAGGGCTCCCCGGGATGGTCATCGCCGAAGGTTTGGCAAAGTTCCGCCCGGCGGCCATGCGTTCGCAGATCAGTACCTCACAGGGCGTCCAGATCATCAATGATTGCTACAACGCCAACCCAGCTTCCATGAAGGCGGCGATTCAGCTTCTTGCCGCGCTCGGTCGCGGGAAGCGTTCGATCGCGGTGCTGGGTGACATGTTGGAACTGGGAGCGGGTAGCAAGCAGATGCACCGAGAGATAGGGGCATTTCTAGCCGGGCAGGGAATTGGACAATTGCTGGCCTGCGGCCTGCTGGGACGGGAGTTTGCGGAAGGCGCCCATCGGGCCGGAATGCGGACCGATAGCATTATGGAATTGCCGGATGCGGCGGCTGCGGGAACCGCTCTAGCATCGATGGTGCGGCAGGGCGACGTGGTGCTGGTGAAAGCCTCTCGCGGCATGCGGATGGAACAGGTCGTGGAAGCCATCACCGGGATGCGACGAATCGCCACCAAGGCCGGCTGAAAGACAGTACGGAAGGACTCTAACCCCCGTCGACGGATGACGGGCAAAGATCGCAGGATGTTATACAACTGGCTCTATCCACTGCATACACAGTTTTCGTTCCTGAATGTGTTTCGCTATCAGAGCTTTCGGATCATTTACGCGGCGGTGACGGCATTTCTCATCGCCTTTGTCATGGCGCCCTGGGTGATTCGTAAGCTGCAGGAGATCAAGCTCGGTCAACAGATTCGGGATGATGGGCCGAAGCGGCATCTGGCGAAAAGCGGCACCCCGACCATGGGTGGAATTCTCATCATCTTCGCCGTCGTGTTGTCCACGTTACTCTGGGCCGATATGACCAACCGCTACGTATGGCTGGTGGTGATTGCGACCGTGGGGTTTGGGGCGGTGGGGTTCGTCGACGACTATCTCAAATTCATCAAGCGACGATCGAGGGGCCTGTCGGCGACGCAAAAGTTCACGTGCCAGATTCTGGTGGCGCTCACCATCGGTGTGTTTCTGTACACGCTTCCCAGTTACACCACCAGGCTGAGCGTGCCGTTCTTCAAGTTCTTTACGCCAGATCTGGGCTGGTTCTACATTGTCTTCGTCATTCTCGTCATCGTGGGCAGCTCGAATGCCGTTAATCTGACCGATGGGCTCGATGGGCTGGCCATTGGTCCCGTCATGATCGCGGCCTTGGCCTATACGATCGTGGCCTATGTGACCGGCAACCGGGTCATGGCCGAATACCTGCTTATTCCCTATATCGAAGGGGCGGGAGAAATCGCTATCTTTACCGGCGCCATATTGGGATCAAGTTTGGGCTTTCTCTGGTTCAACACCTACCCGGCGTCGGTCTTCATGGGGGATGTTGGATCGCTTCCCTTGGGAGCAGCCCTCGGAACGGTGGCGGTGATCAGCAAGCACGAACTGTTGTTGTTGCTGGTCGGCGGCGTGTTCGTCATCGAGGCGTTGTCGGTCATCTTACAAGTCGGATCCTACAAGCTGCGAGGCAAGCGAATTTTCAACATGGCCCCTATTCATCATCACTTCGAGATGAAGGGATGGGACGAGCCGAAAGTCGTGGTGCGTCTCTGGATCATTGCTATTTTGCTGGCGTTGCTCAGCTTGAGCACGCTCAAACTTCGATAGCCGGAGCCCTGTGAACGTCAAAGATCTACAAGTCGCAGTGGTCGGGCTGGCGCGAAGCGGTGTGGGAGCCGCGAAGTTGCTGCATCAGCTCGGTGCGCGGGTAACCGTGGCCGATCGAAAAAAGTCGCAGGAGCTGACCGCCGTGCTATCGCAGCTGGACCAGACGAAAATCGCCGTGAACGTCGGAGCGCAGTACGCATCGGCGCTCGACCGAGCGGATCTCATTGTGATCAGCCCTGGAGTGCCGACCCGCCTTGATGTCCTTGACCGCGCCCGCGCTCGGGGCGTGCCGGTGATCGGCGAATTGGAGCTGGCGTCCCGATTTCTGACCGCGCCCATTTTGGCGGTGACTGGGACCAATGGGAAAAGCACGACGGTCACGTTGATCGGCAAATTTTTGCAGGAGGCCGGGAAGCGGGCCTTCGTCGGCGGGAATTTGGGGATCGCCGCCACCCAGGCGGCGCTCAACTGTCTCGAAACCAAGTTGGGAGGCGCCGCGCCCTACGACTATGCAGTGCTGGAGGTCTCCAGCTTTCAGCTCGAAACGATTGTGCAGTTTCATCCATGGATCGCCGCGGTGCTGAACGTGACGTTGGACCATATGGATCGGTACGCGTCAGAGAAAGAGTATGTGGCGGCCAAGGCGAACATTTTCTCTAATCAGACAGCCGGCGACTATTCGCTGTTCAATCTCGACGATGCGCGCGTCACCGAGCTCCGTGCATGCACCAAGGCGACCGTCTTGGGATTCAGCCGGACCGGCGCCTCTCTGTCCGGGGTTTCCAAGGCGACCTTCTTGGATGGCGATCGGATCGTCACGACGGTCAGAGGACAACGGGAAGAGATTTGCCGTCGCAGTGACATGCGACTGATCGGGCTCCACAATGTTGAAAACGTGATGGCCGCGGTCACCTACGGCTTGCTCTGCGGCTGTTCGATCGAATCGATCCGCACGGTGTTGCGGGCCTTTCCCGGTTTGGAACATGCGCTTGAAGTCGTCCGAGAACGTCGAGGGATCCGCTTTGTCAACGACTCCAAAGGGACCAACGTGGATGCCGTGCTCAAGGCCTTGGAAGGTATCGAGCAACCTATATGGCTGATCGCCGGCGGACGTGACAAGGGAGGCGATTTTGCCCGTCTACGCGGGTTGATCCGGGAGCGTGTCAAGGGCCTCATTCTGATCGGCGAGGCGGCAGGCCGCATCCAAGCCGCCATGGGCGATTTTGATCGGTGTCGTCCTGCAGCGACTCTCCGCGAAGCCGTGGAGCTTGCTGCTCGCGAGGCGCAGCCCGGCGAGGTGGTCTTACTCTCGCCGGCCTGCGCCAGTTTTGACATGTTCGCGGATTATCAGGACCGGGGTCGACAGTTCAAGGCTCTTGTGCATGGACTGCCGGCATGAGCCGGCCGTAGCAGGGGAGGAACGGCAGCTGAACGATGCGACAGCATGCGCTCGAAACCCTCAGTTTGCCCTGGTCGGCCTCACCCCAGCGGACGTACAAGCGCGTGCCGGTGGACCCCGCGCTCTTGGCGATCACGCTCGTGCTCGCGCTGGTGGGGGTCGTGATGGTCTACAGCGCCAGTGCGGTGGTGGCAGGGATTCGGTTTCACGATTCTTGGTATTTTCTCAAACGTCAATTGGCCTGGATGGGTGCCGGCCTGCTCGTGATGCATCTTGTGTCGAAGATCGACTACGCCCTCTGGAGGAAGCTCTCGGTTCCCTTGTTATTGATGACGACCGTCCTGCTGGTACTGGTGCTCGTTCCGTCGTTCGGCAGCGCGGCCAAGGGGGCTCGGCGATGGCTGCATGCAGGCCCGATCAACATTCAGCCGGCCGAACTCACCAAATTTGTCATGGTGATTTATGTGGCGGCCTATGTCAGCAAGAAGCAGGACCAGCTCACGCAGTTCGCTCGCGGCCTGCTGCCGCCGTTAATCATACTCGGAGCGCTCAGTGGATTGATCCTCTTGGAGCCCGATTTGGGAACAGTCGTGGTCATGGGTCTGGTGGTGGTGACGCTGCTGTTCCTTACAGGGGCGCGCATCAAACACTTGGGCCTCCTGTCGCTGTGCGCGTTGCCGGCGGTGGCGGCATTGATTTTTGGGTCGAGCTATCGGCGGCAACGTATCTTGGAGTTTCTGCGCTCTGCGAAGGATCCGTCCGGCGCTGGGTATCAGATGACCCAGTCCTTTTTGGCATTCGGCAGCGGCGGACCCTTCGGCGTGGGATTGGGCGAGGGAAAACAAAAATTGTTTTTTCTGCCCGAGGCGCATACGGATTTTGTGCTGGCCCTGGTAGGAGAGGAGTTAGGGCTCGCCGGGAGCGTGGCCATTGTCTTACTGTTCGGCTTATTTGTCCTCAAGGGATTCCAGATCGCCGGCCGCGCGCGCAGTCCCTTCGGCCGGCATCTCGCCATGGGCATCACCATGCTGGTCGGCATGCAAGCGCTGGTCAATGCCGGGGTCGTCACCGGGCTGTTGCCGACCAAGGGGTTGACTCTGCCGTTCGTCAGTTACGGCGGATCGTCCTTGGTCGCCAATTTGTTCGGCGTCGGGATCCTACTGAGCATTTCTCGCGACCGGCAGGGCGGGCGGGAGAGTGGCGGGCCGCGCGGCGTGCGGAAGCGCGGGGTCGTCACGGCGTGAATATTGTGATTGCAGCCGGCGGAACGGGGGGTCATCTGTATCCGGCCATTGCGGTAGCCCGGGAATTTCTGCGGCGCGATCCTTCCACGCGCATTCTGTTCGTCGGCACGAACCGGGGCATCGAACGCAAGGTGTTGGCGCACGAAGGCTTCTCGTTGCAGTGCATCAGCGCACATCCATTGATGGGCAAGCGGCCCATCGAGATGATGAAGGCAGTGGGCACCTCGCCGGTGAGTGTATGGCAATCGCTGGCCATCCTGAAAAAACAGGGAGCAGATCTGGTGTTGGGGGTTGGAGGGTATACCAGTCCGGCGATGCTCGTGGCAGCGTTTCTGCGACGAATTCCCGGCGTGATCCTGGAACCGAACGCTTTTCCTGGGATGGCCAACAAGGTGGTCGCGCCGCTCGTTCAGCGAGTCTTTCTCGCCTTTGAATCGACAGGGCAATTCTTTGACCGACGCAAGGCCAGGGTCGTCGGGACCCCGGTCCGCCAGGCATTCCTGGACGCGCCAGAGCCTGAACCGAGGCGGATTGAAGCGGGCTCCACCCGGCATCTGTTGATTTTCGGCGGCAGTCAAGGGGCGAAGGCGATCAATTCGGCGGTGATCGAGGCGCTGCCGTTGCTCGGTGTCGTGAAAGATGAACTGGCCATCACACATCAAACCGGAGAGGCCGACCATGCACGGGTCGTCGCAGCGTACGAGAAGGCTCGGATCTCTGCCCAGGTGGTGCCGTTTCTGTACGACATGCCGGCGGTGCTTCGTGCCGCTGACCTGGTGGTGTCTCGGGCAGGCGCCATGACCATCGCAGAGCTGACCGTGTGCGGAAAGCCTGCGATTCTGATTCCGCTCCCGACGGCGATCTACAATCATCAGCTGCGCAATGCGGAAGTGATGGCTCAGGCCGGCGGCGCCGTGCTCCTGCCGCAGGCGGACCTGACCGGCGCAGGTTTGGCTCGGATCATCACGGACATTTTGGGCGAGCCCCAGCGGCTTCAAACCATGAGTCGGCAGAGTTGGACGATGCGACGCAGCGATGCGGCGACAGCTATTGTTCGCGAGTGTTACGACGTCATAAGGAGGCGCCATGAGAGCAGCGGGAGCGCTCGCGTCCTATGATCAGCGACCGCGGGAAGGCCCGCGCCATGACAGGGGCGGCCTACGCAGACCATTCCGGACGGAGGGCATAAAGCAGGCGACGATGTTTAGAAAAACACAACATATTCATCTCGTGGGTATCGGCGGCTCCGGGATGAGCGGGATCGCCGAAGTCTTGTTAACGCTCGGGTACAAGGTCAGCGGATCGGATCTCACTCAATCGGAAACCACCCGCCGGCTCGAAGAATTAGGCGGGCGTATTGCGTTCGGTCATCAGGAATCCAATATCGGCGAGGCGCAGGTCGTGGTGATCTCCTCCGCAGTGGCCGCCACCAATCCCGAAGTGGTCGCGGCAAGAGCCAAGCAGATCCCCGTTATCCCGCGTGCTGAAATGCTGGCGGAACTGATGCGGTTGAAATTTGGGGTCGCCATTGCCGGCGCTCATGGCAAGACGACGACCACATCGATGGTGGCCAATGTGCTGGCCCAGGGTGGCTTGGACCCCACAATGGTGATCGGCGGCAAGGTGAATGCGTTGGGGAGCCATGCGCGGTTGGGACGGGGCGATCTGCTCATTGCGGAGGCCGATGAGAGCGATGGGTCGTTTCTTCGCCTGGCGCCGACGATTGCCGCCGTGACGAATATAGATCGCGAGCATCTCGACCATTATGGGACCATGGAACGGCTCAATGACAGCTTCCTGGAATTTATCAACAAGGTGCCGTTCTACGGCTTGGCCGTCCTATGTGCCGATGATGAGCGGCTGCGCGAGTTGCTTCCACGAGTGGTCAAGCGCTACCAGACCTACGGTCTCCACGAGCATGCCGGTCAAGCGCCGGATTTTCGCGCGACCGATATCAGTTTGCGGCAGTGGGGTTCGGAGTTTCGCGTCTTTTTTCGCGGGCGAAATCTGGGGCCGTTCCGGCTGGCCATCCCCGGCATCCATAACGTGTGCAACTCGCTGATCGCGATCGCCATCGGGCTGGAATTGGACATTCCCGTCGATCTGATTCGGAAAGGTTTGGCGGCCTTCACCGGTGTGGAGCGGCGGTTCCATCTACGCGGCGAGAAGGCCGGGATTATGGTCGTGGACGATTACGGGCACCATCCGACCGAGGTGCGGGCTACCATCGCGGCGGCGAAGCAAGGATGGGACCGGCGCGTGGTGGTGCTGTTCCAGCCCCATCGGTACAGCCGCTCGCGAGATTTGCTGCAAGAATTTTCTCATGCGTTCGATCAGGCGGATGTTTTGTTCCTGACGGAGATCTATGCGGCCGGCGAACAGCCGATTCCCGGTGTGTCCGGTGAAAAACTGGTCGAGGCCGTGCGTGCCGGGGGACATCCTTCGGCGACCTTCGTGGAACGCAAGGAGACATTGGCGGATCAGGTGCTGCCCTCCCTGAAGTCCGGCGATCTGGTGATTACTCTCGGCGCAGGGGACATCTGGAAAGCGGGTCTGGCGATTCTTGATCGGTTACCGGCCTGAGCAGACTGCGAGGGCCGAAATGGAGCCAGGTGCGAAGAGCAAGCAGCCGCCGGCGAGAAACAAAAAGGACTGGGCGCGCATACTTCAGGGAGTGCGAGGCACGGTCAGCTATGGAGCGTCGTTGCAATCGTATACTTCCTTCCGCATCGGTGGACCAGCGGAGGTGCTCATCGAACCGGCGGATGTGGAGGACCTCCGTCGGGTGATGGCACAGGCGCGCGCTGAAAACATTCCGACCTTCGTCGTGGGCGGGACGAATCTCTTGATTCGGGACGGCGGCATCAGCGGGATCGTGGTCAGTCTGAAAAAATTCAAGGCCATTCGCCAGGAGCCGGGCCATGTGCTCTATGCGGAAGGGGGCGTGGGAATGCCGACCTTGATCGGGTATGCGGTCCGCCGGTCGTTGACCGGGTTGGAGTGGGGGGCGGGAATACCGGGTACCGTCGCCGGTTGCGTCGTGATGAACGCGGGTACGCGGCTGGGGGAAATGAAGGATTCAGTGAAAGCCGTCCGTTTGCTCGACCTCCGCGGTCGGATGCGCGACATTCCGGCCGCCGATATCCCGTTCAGCTATCGGCGGGCCCACCTGCCTCGCGGTATCGTCGTCGGAGTCTGGTTGCAGTTGAAGCCCGGTGAGCATGGACGGGTTGAAAAAACCGTGAAGGAATATTTGCAGTATCGCAAGGACACCCAGCCGTTGACGTTGCCGAGCGCCGGCTGCGTCTTCAAGAATCCTCCGCATGATTCAGCCGGCCGTCTGGTGGAAGCGGCGGGGTTGAAGGGTGTCCGTGTCGGGGACGCCCAGGTGTCCGAAAAACATGCGAACTTCGTGGTCAACGTCGGCCACGCGCGAGCCGGGGATGTGGTGACCCTCATAAAGAAGGTGCGAGCGGCCGTGAAGAAACAGTCAGGTATCACCCTGGAATTGGAACTGAAAGTTGTGGGCCAGGCTTGACGAAGTCGAGGAAGGACAGGGCTGTGACGGAACGTAAACCATTGACTCGCGCAAAAATCGGAGTGCTGATGGGCGGCCAATCTTCGGAGCGTGAGGTGTCGCTGAAGACCGGCGAGGCCGTATATCGCTCACTGGTACGAAGTGGCTACGATGCGGTGGCCATCGATGTCGGTCCGGCGCTGACCCAATCGATGCAAGAGCAGAGGGTCGAGATGGCGTTCCTGGCTCTACACGGCCCAGGCGGAGAAGATGGTTCAATTCAAGGTTTTTTGGAGACGCTGGGTATTCCTTATACGGGATCCGGGGTGCGGGCCAGCGCCATCGGTATGCACAAGGTGGCGACTAAGACGCAACTGGCTGCTGAGGGCATTCCCGTTCCCAAAGGGGCGGTGGTGCTGCGGAGGACGGCTCCGACCCTCGGGCGCATTCTCAGCGCGTACAAGTTGAAACTGCCCGTGGTCGTCAAGCCGGCGAGTCAAGGATCCACGATCGGTGTGACCATCGTTCGCCAACCCTCCCAGTGGAAAGAGGCCCTCAGCCTGGCGCATCAGTACGACGCGGAGGCGATGGTCGAGGCCTTTGTCCCCGGACACGAAGTTACCGTTTCGTTGTTGGGTGGAGCTGATGGAACGGTGACCGGCCTGCCCGCCGTAGAAATTGTCGCTCCCGACGGATTCTACGATTTTTCCGCCAAGTACGAGAAAGGCCGGACGCAGTACCTCTGCCCGGCACCCCTGTCGGCTGCGATGACTCGCCAAATCAAGCAAGTAGCGATCAAGACCTATCAAGTGCTGGGATGCAATGGAGCCGCACGCGTCGATTTTCGCATTACGCCGAAGGGGAAGCCCTTTGTGCTGGAAATCAACACGGTGCCGGGAATGACGGAGACGAGTCTCTTGCCGATGGCGGCGGGTAAGGCCGGTCTCTCCTATGACGCCTTGACGGAACGGATTCTCCAGTCTGCTATCGAGCGAGCAGGAAGCGGCTCGTTTCGAGCGGTGAGGTAACGATGGCTCTGCAATGGCGCCGCACAGCACGCGCAAAAAAAGAGAACCCGCGGGCCAACGCGCGGTCGGAGTCTCCCTACAAGCGGGACCGAGGCGGCGTGGCGCGCGGGTACTGGTCGCGATTGGGGCGGGGGTTGTTGATCTCCCTGCGGGTCGTCGCGACGGTGACGGTGCTGGTCGGGGGTTGTTCCGGCCTGTTCGTCTTGGCCCGCGAACTGGGCCCGATCACGCGAGAATGGTTTCTGGTGCGTTCGGTCTCTGTGAATGGTTTGCACCATGTGACGAGAAAAGAAGTCCTCGGCCGGCTGGCGCTGAAGCCCGATACCGCGCTGTATTCCATCAACCCCTCCTGGTTGGCGGAACGGATCCGGTCCCATCCCTGGATCAAGGACGCGACGGTGACGTTGAAGCCGCTCCATGACATTCACATCGAAATCGTCGAACGGGAGCCGGCCGCGGTCGTGCGCACCGTGACCGAAAATCTTCTGACGGATGCGGAAGGGTTCTTACTGGCACATCTGGGTTCGACGGACGATCCCTCGTTGCCGATCTTATCTGGCGTCGATGGGAAGCGGCTCGTGCAGGGGAAACCGGAGGATCGTCGCGCGGTCCATGTCGGCGCAAACTTGGCTCGCCTGGTGAGCCAGACGACAGGGGGACGCCCCGACATCAATGTCAGCAATTTGAATAATCTGGTCGTGGTCGTGCAGGGCGTGACCTTCCAGTTCAGCGAGGCGTCCATGGATCAACAATGGTCTCGGTTTCTGAAGATGCGGCCTGCGCTGCACGACGTGGCTTTTGACGGCGAGGGGGCGAGGACGAATGAAATCGATCTTCGCTTCGCCGACCGCGTCATTGTTCGAGGAAGGGGGTGAGCCGAGTGTCTAAGCGGGATCATATCCTGGTCGGCCTCGACATCGGGACCACCAAGATTTGTGCGATTGTCGCCGAAGTGCCGGATGAGGGCCCGCTGAACATCATCGGTGTCGGCTCCTGTGCCTCGCGCGGGCTTCGCAAGGGTGTGGTGGTCAATATCGAGAGTACAGTGGAGTCGATCAAGAAGGCGGTGGAAGAGGCGGAACTCATGGCGGCTGTGCAGATCAATTCCGTCTATACCGGCATCGCCGGGAGTCATATTTCCGGTGAAAATCTCAAGGGCGTCGTCGCCCTCAAGAAGCAGGAGGTCACGCGAGACGACATCAGCCGCGCCGTGGAAAGCGCGCGGACCCTGGCGGTGATTCCGCACGAACGGCGCATCCTCCACGTGTTGCCGCGCGAATTCATGGTCGATGACCAAGAGGGTGTGCGCGAGCCATTGGGCATGTCGGGCAATCGACTCGAAGTGAATGTCCATGTGATTACGGGAGCCGTCACCTCCGCGCAGAACATCATCAAGAGTGTGAATCGCGCGGGACTCGATGTGGTGGACATTATCCTGCAGCCGCTCGCGTCGAGCGAAGCCGTGCTCAGCGCGGAGGAGCGCGAGTTGGGAGTGGCCATGGTGGACCTGGGTGGCGGCACGACTGATTTGGCGATCTTTCTCGACGGGAGCATCAGGCACACGGCGGTGCTGCCGATCGGTGGACAGAATCTGACCAAAGATCTGGCGATCGGTTTATTGACCTCGCAAACCGATGCGGAAAAAATCAAAGTGCAGCACGGGATTGCCCGTACCGAACTGGTGCACGGACACCAGATGGTCGAGGTCCCGTCCGTCGGCGACCGTCCGCCCCGGCAGTTCACGCGCCGTGATATCGCCGAGATCCTCGAACCGCGGGTCGAAGAAATGTTCGATCTGGTCAAACGTGAAATCGTGCGAGCCGGCTACGAAGGCATGTTGGGCGCCGGGGTCGTCATTACCGGCGGCACGTCATTGTTGGAGGGCATGCCCGATGCGGCGGAGCGAGGGTTAAACCTGCCGGCCCGACGGGGCATGCCGACGGGCATCGGCGGGTTACGCGATATCGTGAGCAATCCGATGCATGCGACCGGCGTCGGACTCCTGCTGCACGCGCGCCAGCATGCCGACAATTTGGAAGCGGCCGGCATTCGACACGGCAAAGGCTTGGGGAAAGTGTTCGATCGCATGCGATCGTGGATGTTCGAGTTTTTCTAACTGTCGCGGGCGGCATGAAGCTGTATCCGCGCCATCGTCAAGGGAGGTGCCACGATGTTTTCATTTCAAGAAGAGCCTCAATCACCCGTCCGCATCAAGGTGATCGGTGTGGGAGGGGCCGGTTGCAATGCCGTCAATACCATGATTACCGGCGGATTGTGCCGGGTCGATTTCGTGGCCGCCAATACGGACGTGCAGGCGCTGGAGCGGTCCCACGCCTCCTATAAAATTCAGATCGGGCCGGAGCGGACTCGCGGGCTCGGCGCCGGCGCCAAGCCTGAGGTCGGGCGCGACGCCGCGCTGGAAAGCAAGGATGAGATTCGCGAGAGTTTAGTCGGAGCCGACATGGTCTTCGTCACCGCCGGCATGGGCGGCGGCACCGGCACCGGGGCCGCGCCGATTGTGGCGAGCATCGCGCGTGAGTTGGGAATCCTGACGGTCGCCGTCGTCACGAAACCCTTTCAGTACGAAGGCCACCGACGGATGAGCCATGCCGAAGAAGGCATCCGTGATCTCGGTCGGCATGTCGACACACTGCTGATTATTCCGAATCAACGGTTGCTCGGCATCGTCGACAAAGCCACTCCGTTGCTGGATGCGTTCAAGGTGGCGGACGACGTGTTGCGCCAAGCCATTCAAGGCATCGCCGATGTGATCACGACTACGGGGTTGGTGAATGTCGACTTTGCCGACGTGCGGACCATCATGGCCCACACAGGACGGGCGGTCATGGGTATGGGCATCGGGCGTGGCGCCAATCGAGCCCAGGATGCGGCGAATCAAGCGATCTGCAGCCCGTTGCTCGAAGAAGGCAGCGTGGAAGGCGCGCGAGGGGTGCTACTGAATATCACAGGCGGACCGAACATGTCGCTGCATGAAGTGGAAGAAGCGGCCTCGATCGTACAACATGCTGCGGACGCCGAGGCGAACATCATCGTCGGACAGGTCATCAATCCGGAGATCGGCGACGACCTGATCGTGACAGTCATCGCGACAGGATTTGAGCGGGAAGACGCGCCGCCCGCCCGCCCGGCGATCCCGGAGCGCACCGCAGCCAGGACTCCCAACGGACGCCCCGCACAACAGGTGTTGACGGGGGTGCAGGCGGCAGGATCTGATCGTCCCCATAAAGATCTGGACCGACCGACCTTCCTACGGCGAATGGGCGAACAGCGGGAAGCGGTAGAACGGGTGGCGGTCGTCGGTGATGATGAGTGGGATGTGCCGACCTTCCTGCGGAAGCAGACCGACTAAAGGCCGGCTCCTTCATCGGTGAGAGAGGACACGATGGCGTCAGCGGAGATTACTGTTCCCTCCTTTGCGCCGAGCCCGGATGGTATAGACCACTTCTTCGGGACCCGGTGGTCGTCTCTTTCGATGACGCCGGGTCGTTCGTTCGCGGCCTCGCGCAGACATGGGGACCGCGGTGCCGCAACCGTCGTCTTGTCGGTCCGGCAGGTGCATGGAACTGATGCGCTGGTCCTCGATCAGCCGGTTCGGGAGGGAGAGTCGTTTGAAGGAGGGTGGGATGCACTGGTCACCAATCAGCCTGGCGTGATGGTGACCGTGCGGACTGCTGATTGCGTTCCGGTGCTCTTGCACGACCCTGTGCAGCGGGTTGTCGCGGCGGTGCATGCCGGTTGGCGCGGAGCGGTCTCCGGGATCGTGCCGAAAACCGTGGCGTTACTCGTGGCCCGATTCGGTGCCACTGTGGACAGGCTGCGCATGGCCATCGGCCCGTCCGCCGGCCCCTGCTGCTATGAAGTGGATGCGCCGGTGCTGATGCGGTTACGTGAGGCGTTCCCTGACTGGCGCGACGTGGTTGAGCCGGTGGGGACTGAGAGGGCTCATCTTGACTTGCGCGCGTTTGTGCGGCGGCAGGGGCTTGCGGAGGGATTGCAAGCGGACCGAATTTCGACGGTGAATGCCTGCACGATCTGCCATCCCGACCTGTTTTTTAGCTATCGTCGCGAAGGTGTGGTGAAGGCGACGATGGTCAGCGGAATCGCGCTCCTGCCGAAGCCGTAACCCTTCATGGCCGCTCGACTGCGCATCGATGGATGCGACTAGCCTCAGGCAATGAGACTTCCTGTCGAGACCGGCTTCAGCGTGCTGATCCAATTCACCGCGTAGGGCCTAGGGAGCGACATGGATGTAGCCTCGGGTTCGGTTGGCGCTCGGGTTCGACTGGTCCTCGATGAGATCCGTAGCGCAGCCCTGCGTGTGGGGCGAGCTCCGGAGGCCATTCGGCTCATCGCGGTCTCCAAAAATGTGCCCGTCGAACGTCTGCGCGAGGCTGTGGACGGCGGCATCAGGCATGTCGGAGAAAACCGCCTCCAGGAAGCCTTGCCGAAAATTGAGGCATTGGATCGCGACGACGTGATATGGCATTTTATCGGGAGATTACAACGGCGCAAGGTCAAATCGGTCGTGGGTCGATTTGAGACGATCCATTCGGTCGACAGTTTGGCCCTCGCGGAAGAGATCGGCCGCCGAGCTCAGGAGGCGGGTCTCCGACAGCGTATCCTGTTGGAGGTGAATCTTGGCGGAGAGGCAAGCAAGGGGGGATTTGAGTCGGGAGCTCTGCTTGCGGCCCTACCGGCTTTGAATGGACTTCTATCTCTGGACATTCGGGGTCTGATGACCATTCCCCCGCCGAGTACCCTGGCAGAGGATGCGCGTCCCTACTTCCGGCGGCTTCGAGAATTGGCTCAGATGTTGACAGCGCAAGGTTGCGCGAACATTAATATGCAGGAATTGTCGATGGGTATGTCCCACGACTATCAGGTGGCCGTTGAAGAGGGCGCCACATGGGTACGAGTGGGAACCGCGATTTTTGGAGCGCGACATGACTGACCGGATCTTGCCAGGATCGATCGCCTTTCTCGGCGGCGGGCAAATGGCGGAGGCCTTGATCGGCGGATTGCTGGCAGCGCATGTTGCCGAGTCCGCCTCGATTGTTGCGACGGACCCCCTTGCCGCTCGCCGAGATGTGCTCAAGGCCCGGTTCGGCATTCACGTTGATGACCACAATACGGCGGCTGCTCGAGCGGCTGACATAGTGGTGCTGGCGGTCAAACCCCAGGCGATGCCCTCGTTGCTCGCCGACGTGGGACCGGCCCTGGACGGGAAATTAGTCGTGTCCATTGCGGCCGGCGTGACCACGGCGTGGATTCGTGAACGGATCGCAGCCTCCAGAGGGATCGTCCGAGCCATGCCGAATACGCCCGCATTGGTGCGCGCCGGCGCGACGGCCTTGTCGTATCAGGCTGATCTTCCTGCCGACGATGTGGCCGCGGCGCGAATGCTGTTCGAGGCGGTGGGGTCGGTCGTGTCGGTCGAGGAACGACTCATGGATGCCGTGACTGGGTTGAGCGGCAGCGGGCCTGCTTATGTATTCGTGGCGATCGAAGCCTTGGCCGACGGCGGAGTGAAGATGGGTTTGCCGCGCGCGACGGCGGAGTTGCTGGCCGCGCAGACGGTGTTGGGCGCCGCTCGGATGGTGCTCGAGAGCGGCGAGCATCCGGCGCGGCTGAAGGATCAGGTGGCCTCACCGGGAGGCACGACCATCGCCGGCTTGCATCAGTTGGAAGCCGGGGGCATGCGGAGTTGTTTAATGGCGGCCGTCGAGGCGGCCACGAAACGATCACAGGAGTTGGGACGCTGATGTTTGTCATGAGCAATGTGCTGCAGGGTACGGCGACGGTGTTGGATACCGTATTGTGGCTCTACATGTGGGTGATCATCGCCCGCGCGTTGATTTCGTGGGTCAATCCGGATCCTTGGAATCCGATCGTCCAATTTTTAGAGCGCGCGACGGAACCGGTGCTCGCGCCGATCCGCCGCTTTGTCGGATGGCGCATGAACATGGATCTCTCTCCGATGATCGCCATCCTGATCCTTGTCTTTTTGCAGTATGCCGTGGTTCAATCGTTACGTGATATCGCCGTGCGGATGCACTAACCGTCGGGCAAGAGGTGTCGTATGAAAATCACTCCCATCGACATTCAGCAGATGGTCTTCCAGGTGAAGTTCCGAGGATATGATCGAGACGAAGTCAACCGATTTCTCGAAGAATTGGCCTTGACCGTTGAGAATTTGAATCGGGACAACAGCGCATTACGTGACAAGCTGGCCATCACGGAACAACAGGTCGCCGACCTGCGCCGGACTGAGTCGACGCTCTCCAATACCTTAGTCTCGGCTCAGACGATCGCCGAGGACGTGAAGCGGTCCGCGCAGCGGGAAGCGGACTTGATCGTCAAGGAAGCGGAGCTGAAGGCGAGTGAAATTATCCGACAGGCGCGGGTGAGCCTCTCCGAGATGCAGCGTGGTGTGGCAGACCTGCAGAAACAACGCCTGATGATGGTCGAGCGTTTCCGGTCGACCTTGCGTTCATTCGAGCGCATGTTGGAAGTTGAAGAGAGTGACGCCTATCAGCCTGATGCTGGGTCGGTCGAGGGCAAGTTGGCCGGCGAATCCAGTTCCGCGCGATAAGGTTTCTGCGTCCTCTTGGCGGCCATTCGTGTCTACTCCCACATAATCGCCGGTGGAGCCCCTTGATCTGTGTCACTCGTCTTCTGAGCAGGATGTAGCTCCCATCCATGTCATCCTCAGATTCCATTCAGTCGGCGCTGCAGGAGGCAGTCTACGACGGCACCTTTCCTGGGGCAGTGCTCACGGTTCGTGTGCGGGGTAGGATCGTCTACGAAGGCGCCGCCGGCTGTCGTTCCCAGCAAGATCCGAGTAGTGCCGTGACAGTCGACACGTGCTACGACCTTGCCTCTCTGACCAAGGTGCTGGCGACAACGACGGCCTGGGCGCTCTTGATCCAGGGTGGTCGCGCGACACTGGACGATCCGATCGATCGTATCCTTGAGGAACTCCGAGGCAGTCCGGTCGGCGCGGCGACAATTCGTCAGCTGCTGGCGCACAGCTCAGGCCTTCCGGGGTGGCGTCCTTATTATGAGCGGATCGCCGCAATCGAGGCAACGCAGCCCGGATTTATGGGGAGTGTTGCCGCCCGCCAGGCCCTGCTGGGCTATATTGCGAAGGAAGATCTCCTGTATGAGCAGGGCTCGCGTAGCCTCTATAGCGACCTGGGGTTTATGCTGCTGGGATTCGGTGTGGAGCGCCTGTCTGGCGAATCGCTCGACGGGTTTTGTCGGCGGCGGATCTTCGATCCGCTGGATGCCCATCCGCTGACCTATGTGCCGCGTGGGCCTCTTACTCTGCATGCTGAACCACCAGAGTCGCCGCTTTCGATCGCTCCCACCGAAGAGGATCCCTGGCGGGGAAGAACGTTGTGCGGGGAGGTCCATGATGAAAATGCGTTTACGTTGGGTGGTGTAGCCGGTCACGCGGGATTATTTGGGACGGCACGAGCGGTGCTCGCGGTGGCGCAGGCATGGATACAGGCCTGGCGAGGGAATGACGGGTTGTTGGGGCCCAACCTGGCCAAGTGTTTCACGACGCGGCAGCAAGCGGTTCCGCAATCCAGTTGGGGCTTCGGATGGGATACCCCCTCGGCGCTGTCATCCTCGGGAGCGTTGTTTGCTCCCGAGTCGTTCGGCCATCTCGGGTATACCGGCACGTCGCTATGGATTGATCCAGTCCAGGAACTCGAGGTGGTGTTGCTCTCGAACAGGGTTCATCCCACGAGACGCAACGAGCGCATTCGCACCTTTCGCCCGCTGATTCACGATCTGGTGTGCCGGGAATTGTTGGGAGCTCAAGAAGGCAGGTCCGGATAGTCGGTCCAGGTTTCTTTTTCGGCCAAGTATCGTTTGCCTTTGAAGTTCAGGCGTGTGCGCAATTGGGTAAACCCAAAACTCCGTAGCCGTTCGACCACCGACTGGACGGCAGCGCTCGTGGTCGGATGGGCGGTCCCCTCCACGGCGAAGGCTTCGTACGTGACCTTGCCGACATACCCCACCGCCACGCGATTGACGAGGATCGCTCGGTTGAAATAGCGATCGCTTGGATCGATCCCTTCGACTTGGTGTCGTTCGATTAAGCCCTCTTTTTTGAAGAGGAGAGGGAGCCCACTCATACACACCTCCGTCGATCAGTCGTAAGGAGCACGTCAAGCGACCGAATTATAGGGACCTGCCTGCTGGAGTGCAACCGTCGTTGACAAGGTTCCCAGCCCTTTCTATGATGCCCGGTCCTTACGGCCTCGCCCGGCCGTGCGCGACGATGCCAGGCGCCATGCAAGCCGATGAACATGAATGTTCCTAACAGCCTCACGATCCTGCGCATCTTCCTGATTCCCGTGTATGTGGGTTTGCTGAACTACGAGCAATTCGACTATGCGCTGGCGACCCTCTTCATCGCCGGACTGACGGATGCGCTCGACGGCACTATTGCCCGGGTTGCCAACCAGCGAACGAGACTCGGGGAAGTGCTGGATCCTCTCGCGGACAAGCTGCTACTCACGACCGGCTTCATTACGCTGTCTGTGATGCATCTCGTGCCTCTCTGGATCACCATTTTGGTGACCAGCCGCGACCTGATGCTGATGCTCGGCGCCGCAGTCGCGCATTTCACCAATATGGAGGTGGATATCTCGCCGACTGCCCTGGGGAAGGGAACCACGCTCGTGCAACTGACGACGCTGGTGGCCGTCGTCTTTTTTGCCTCGCGGCGGATGGATCTCGCCGTCCTAGATCCACTTCTCTATGTCATGGCCTGCGTCACATTCCTGTCCGGCGTGCATTACCTCTCTCGCGGCTACAGCCGTCTCACTTCAGGTCAGGCGTAACGCGTCTTTTCCCGAGCCGATTTTCCGAGATCAGATCTCATCGTATTTCCTGCAATGGTTTGACAGTTTTTGGGTCGTCTTATAGACTTCGAGCATAGTTTTCCGCTGTGTACGCGCGCGTCTTGCCCGGCGGTCAAAGGAGTGGAAACAGCGTTATGAGTACATTCGCCTACGTCGGACGAAATCGCCAGGGGGCGGTCAAAAAGGGCGAACTCAGCGCCAAGACGAGAGACGAGGCGGTGGACCAGCTGCGCAAGCAACATGTCGTCGTGACCAGCTTGGAAGAGAAATCCGACAAGGGCGGAAAGTTCAAAGTGAGTCTTGGGAGCGGGCTCACCGATAAGGACCTGGTCGTGTTTACACGGCAATTCGGAACGATGATCAACGCTGGATTGCCTCTGATCCAATGTCTCGACATCCTGTCCACCCAATCGGAAAATAAGGTCCTCAGAGAAACGGTCGGAGATGTAAAGAACAGTGTGGAGGCCGGTTCGACCTTCTCCGATGCGTTGAAGCGGCATCCGAAATTGTTCGATGAGCTGTATACCAACATGATCCACGCCGGTGAAGTCGGCGGCTTGCTGGATACGATTCTCACCCGATTAGCCAAGCACATCGAAAAGGCGATGAAGCTGAAAGGGCAGATCAAATCCGCCATGGTCTATCCCTCGGCGATCGTGGGAGTGGCGATCATCGTGATCAGCGTGCTCATGGTGTGGGTGATTCCGGTGTTCGCCCAGATGTTTCTCGAGATGTCGGGCGGAAAGATCGGATTGCCGGGACCGACGCAGCTGGTGATCAACATCAGCAACTTTTTTCAGAGCTACTGGTACGTCATGGGCGGGGTGTTAGTGGGCGTGATCATGGGGATCAAGCGCTACTATGCGACCGTCAACGGCCGCATCGTCATCGATCGGTTCCTGCTCAAAGTCCCTATCGTTGGGGACCTCATCAGGAAAGCCTCAGTTGCCAAATTCACGCGCACGTTGGGCACGTTGATCACCAGCGGCGTGCCGTTACTCGAGGGACTGAGCATTTGCGCCAAGACGTCGGGTAATAAGGTGATCGAGGAAGCGCTGATGAACGCCCGGGTCAGCATCAGCGGCGGGAAAACGATCTCCGAACCGCTGGCTAAGTGCAATGTGTTTCCCAAGATGGTGACCCATATGATCGCCGTGGGTGAATCGACCGGCGCGCTCGATGCGATGCTGGGGAAAATCGCCGACTTTTATGAAGATGAGGTCGACCAAGCGGTGGAGACCCTGACCTCCCTGCTCGAACCGATCATGATGGTGGTGTTGGGTACCATTATCGGATTTATCGTCATCGCGATGTATCTGCCGATCTTTACGATGGCGCAGGCCATCCAGTAACGACGTCCCGCGGTCGAGACGATCCCCTGACGAGCGGCTTACGCTGTCGATCGAGGCCCCTCACCGTATTTCACTGGGCGCTGCGCCCCTCCATGTCATCCTCGGCCGATCCTACTACAACCGGCGGACGTGTATCGTCGCTTCTTACGCGGACGCCGCCTGCGAGGTGCGTGAGGGAGCGGCGCGCGACGGCGAACGAGGCATCCATGCCTGAACTGAAAACCCGACTCCACTGGTTGATGGGGCTCCGCGTCGTCGTGGTGACGCTCATGCTCGGCCTGTCCCTCGCGTTCCAAGCGACGCGTGGCGAGCCGGCGGTAACGTTCTTCTCCTTGATCATCTTCACCTACCTGATCACCATTCTGTACGCCCTGTTGCTGCGTGATCTGATTTCTGCCGGCGCGCTCACCGCATTTACATGGGTGCAGGTGGGAATGGATTTCGTTTTGGAAACGATTCTGGTGGCACGGACCGGCGGCATCGAAAGTCCGTTTGCGGTGTTGTATGTGATTACCGTCACGGTCGCGAGTCTGGTTCCGCGCCGGCGTGTGGGGTTGGTGACCGGCGCCGGGTGCACGCTGTTGTTTGGGGCGATCACAATGGTTCAGAACGTCGGCCTTCTGCCGTCCGGCGCCTGGCTGGCTCCCAGTAAGCTGGCCGCCCCGGAAATGTGGCAAACCTTCGGGGTGTACGGTCTAGCCTTTCTCGTCGTAGGATTCTTGAGCGGCGCGCTCGCCGACCAGCTTCGCAGCGCCGACGAGTCATTGCAGGAGAAGGAGCAGGGGCTCTCGCGCCTTCAGGTGTTCCACGAAAATATCGTGCGGAGTATCAGCAGCGGGGTGTTTACCACGGACGAAGCAGGCCGTATCACTTCCTTTAATCCGGCTGCGCACGAAGTGACGGGATATGGGTTTCCAGAAGTTCAAGGACGCTCCTGGCTGGAGGTGTTCAATTGGCATCCCAGCGAGCCGTCGGAGGCGATCGATCTCACGTCGCTGACTCCCATTCGGTTCGAGGTGGAATGCCAACGGGCGGATGGGAGCCGTCTTGTGCTGGGCATGACCGTGGCCCCATTGCATGAGCAAGGCAGGCAGCGCGGACTGGTCGGCGTATTCAAAGACCTGACTCAAATTCGGTACTTGGAAGAAGAAATGCGCCGCCGCGAGTGGTTGGCTAACCTGGGCGAAATGTCGGCCGGAATGGCGCACGAGATCCGCAATCCGCTCGGCGCATTGGCCGGAGCGATGCAGATGCTGCGGCAGGATGTGGGGGCGGACGAAACCAGCCGGCGGCTGATGGATATCGCCATTCGAGAGGCCAGACGGCTGGACAATATCATCACCGAATTTCTGCAGTATGCCCGCCCGCCGGCGTTGAATCTGTCGGAGCATGATTTGAACAAAGTCCTTGCCGATACCCTGGATCTGATTCACCATGAAGCGCGATCCCGAAAGGACATTACGATCACCCCCAGAGTGGCGCTCGGGACGTTGACGGCGCAGATCGATCTCGATCAGTTGAAGCAGGTGTTCTGGAACCTCGCCGTCAATGCCTTCGATGCGATGGCCGCCGGCGGCACCCTCACCATTACGACGGGGTTGCGGCGGATCGAAGTCGGCGGGTGCCGCACCGATGTCATCGAAATCGGATTTCAGGACGATGGGGAGGGGATCCCCAAAGAGAATTTCGACAAAATCTTTCTCCCGTTTTTTACCACAAAAAAAGAAGGCTCCGGTCTGGGGCTGGCCCAGGTCCATCGTATAGTGGATTTGCATGGTGGATGGGTCAAGGTTGAGAGCGAAGTCCGAACCGGAGCGCGGTTCGTGGTGTGTCTCCCGCAGTCAGCAGAGACCGGAGTGCGGCTGTGGCATGAAGGAAGGAAGCCGTGGAAAAGATTTTAGTCGTCGATGACGAGCAGGGGCTGCGCGAGGTTTTGAGCATCATGCTGAAGCGGGCCGGGTACGCCGTCACGCTGGCCTCGGATGGCGAAGAGGCAATCTCACAAATTCAGAAAGAAATTTTCGACCTCGTGATCACCGACCTCAAGATGCCCAAGGTGGGCGGTCTGGAGGTGCTGAAGGCCGTGAAGGCCTCATCGCCGGAAACCGTCGTCTTGATGATCACGGCGTTCGCGTCGGCCGAGTCGGCGGTCGAGGCCATGAAGCACGGCGCCTACGACTATCTCACCAAACCCTTCCAGGTGGATGAAGTGCAGCTCATCATCCGCAACGCGATGGAACGGCGGCGTCTCTCCACGGAGAACATGCTCCTGAAGCGGGAGTTGGCCGGCCAGTCTTCCTTTTCACAGATCATCGGCCAGAGCGAGGCGATGCAGAAGGTCTACGACGTGATCAAGAAGGTGGCCGATTCCAAGAGCAACGTGCTGATCGGCGGTGAAAGCGGAACGGGCAAAGAATTGGTTGCGCGAGCCATCCACTACAACAGCACTCGGGCCCCGATGCCGTTTGTGACGGTCAATTGCAGCGCGGTGCCGGAAACATTGCTGGAAAGCGAGTTGTTCGGCCATATGAAGGGATCCTTTACGGGCGCGATCGCCAATAAAGCCGGTCTGTTTGAAGTCGCCAATGGCGGCACGATGTTTCTCGACGAAATCGGGGATACGACGCCGGCCATTCAAGTGAAACTCCTTCGTGTGATACAAGAGCGAGAATTTCGGCGTGTGGGCGGTACCCAGGATGTGAAGGTGGATGTCCGCATCGTCGCGGCCACCAATCGGGATCTCGAAAAGGCGGTGGCCGAAGGCGCCTTCCGCGAAGACCTCTACTATCGACTGGATGTGATTCCGATCAAGCTTCCGCCGTTACGCATGCGAACCGGCGACATTCCATTGCTGAGCCAACATTTCCTGGAGAAATTCTCCAAGGAAAGTGGTAAACCAGTCCCGACGATGAGCCAGGAGGCCATGCGCGTGCTGTTGGCGCATGAGTGGCGAGGCAACGTTCGTGAATTAGAGAACGTCGTCGAACGCGTCGTGGCCTTCACCACGGGATCGTCGGTGACGGATGCGGATATTCGCGGTTGGCTGCACAAGCCCGTGAACAACCAGCAGGCTCTGCCCGCTGAGTTGCCGGAAGAGGGCCTGGATTTGGAAGGGCTCATCAACACGATCGAGAAAGACCTGCTCTTGAAAGCGCTCGAACGGAGTCAGTGGGTCAAGAAACGGGCTGCGCGGTTATTGCGCTTGAATACCCGGTCGTTCCGGTACCGTCTGGAAAAATTTGAAATCAAAGGAGGCCGGGACTAGCGCCGCCCAGTGATCGTGGAGTGAATGTCATCAGCCTGCGTGTTCTGACCCCTGCCAAAGTGAATGTCATCCTTCGCGTGCTTGAACGGCGCCCTGATGGTTTTCACGCCGTCTGGTCTCTGATGCATACGGTCGGACTCGAAGACGAACTTCTCCTGACCCTTCATCTGGGCAGCTCTCGCCGGATCGCCTTGTGTTGCGATCATGCCGCACTGGCGGCAGATCAGACGAATCTGGTCTATCGAGCGGCACAACTGGTGCTGGACCAGGTGGAACAGAGCGTGGATCTGTCGATCACTCTGACCAAGCGGATTCCTCTGGGAGCCGGATTAGGGGGCGGGAGCAGTGATGCGGCGGCCACCATTCTCGGCCTGACTCGCTTGCTGGATTTGAACTGGCCGGTCGAACGGATGGCGGAGATCGGGCAGCAATTGGGCAGCGATGTGCCGTTCTTCTTCCTGGCCCCTGCCGCCGTAGTCACGGGGCGAGGCGAGGAGGTGCGACCAGTACAAGTAACAGGAACACGCTGGATCGTCCTCGTGAATCCCGGATTTGCGGTCGAAACGAAATGGGCCTATCAGCAACTTTCTGCCAGTAGGAACGCCATACGCCCGCTCTCTCCGGCGTTGCAGCAATTGGGGCGCCGCTCGGTGTTGGATTGGTCGGAGATCATCCGCCTGGCGGAAAATGATTTCGAAGCGCCGGTGTTTGCGGAACAGCCGGTGCTGGCACGGATCAAAGATCACTTGTTGAGCCAAGGAGCGGAAATCGCCCTGTTATCCGGAAGCGGCGCCACGATGTTCGGCGTCTTTCCTGACCAGAGTGGCGCGGAGAGGGCGGCGGCAGAATTGGCTCGCGATCTGAAGGTGAAGGTCCATGCCGTGCCGGCGGCCGGCGCACCGGTGATCAGCGCGACCTGATGACAAGGCCCCCTGTGGAAGGGGACGCGTGGCTGGATAGCAGGCCGCCGGCCTGCCCGACCGGTGGCGGCGGGACACCTCGATTGGTTGACAACTTCTGAGTGTTTTCGCTATTGTGCTGAGCTTTGGCCGACGTCCTCTTGTCTTGACAGTGCACGAGGCCCAGCGGGATTATCAACGGTCCTGTCGTGCCCACCGTTTCACACGCATTCGACAAGAACCGTAACAGCACCGGCAGCGCCACGTACCGCATCGAAGGGGTGGAATGAACAGGGAACTGAAGCTCTTTTCGGGCAGCGCCAATCCTGCGCTTGCAGGCGCGATTTGCACCTATCTCGATCTGTCGATCGGTTCCGCAACCGTCTCATCATTCAGCGACGGCGAGATCCGCATTCGCGTGGAAGAAAACGTGCGCGGGGCGGATGTGTTTGTGGTTCAGTCCTGCTGTTCCCCGGTCAACGACTCGATCATGGAAATGCTCATTATGATCGATGCGTTGAAGCGCTCATCCGCCAATCGCATTACGGCCGTGATTCCCTATTTTGGTTATGCGCGGCAGGACCGAAAGGATCAGCCGCGGGTGCCGATTTCGGCGAAGTTGGTCGCCGACATCATTACCACCGCCGGGGCAGACCGGGTGCTGACAATGGACCTCCATGCGAGCCAGATCCAGGGCTTTTTCAACATTCCCGTCGACAACCTCTACGCCTTGCCGGTCTTGATGGATTACATCACCAAACGCAAGATTGCCGATCTCGTCGTGGTGTCGCCGGATGCGGGCGGGGTCGAGCGAGCCCGCGCCTTTGCGAAACGGCTGCAGGTGAACCTCGCCATCATCGATAAGCGCCGTGAAGGACCCAATCAGGCGCAGGTGATGAATATTATCGGCGACGTGCAGGGGAAAAGCGCATTGCTGCTCGACGATATGATCGATACGGCGGGCACGATTGTGCAGGGCGCTCAAGCCTGCATGGAAAAAGGCGCGCGCGAGGTGTGGGCCGGCTGTAGTCATGGCGTGTTGTCGGGTCCGGCCTTGGAGCGCCTCCGGCAGTCCTGCCTGGGGGAGGTGCTCGTAACGGATTCAATTCCGTTGCGGGGGAAAGAGCAGAAATGTCCGAAGTTGAAAGTGCTGTCGGTGGCTCCGCTGTTCGGCGAAGCCATCAGGCGCATCCATGAAGATGAATCAGTGAGTTCGTTATTCGTGTAGGCCGTCCGCGTCGCGGGATTGGTCGAGGAGGAGCACCATGAAATTCGATTTGATCGTTGAGAACAGAGAAGGTGGAGGGAAGGGCCCCGCGCGTCAACTTCGTCGCGCAGGCCGGGTGCCGGCTGTGTTGTATGGGCAGGGGGAATGTCTCCTCCTCTCAGTCAAGCCCGAAGAACTCGTGAAAATTTTACGCGCTCAGGCCGGTTCCACCGCGCTCATTTCCATCACCATCAATGGTGCGAAATCCAAGGCGAATCGCACGGCACTTCTGCGGGACTACCAAGTCGATCCTATTGCGGGGAATGTGCTGCATGCGGATTTCTTCGAAGTGGCGATGGATAAGCCGATCCGCGTCAAGGTCCCCATCCACTTGACCGGCGGACAGCCGCGGGGCTTGAAGGAAGGCGGGGTACTGCATCAGGCATTACGCGAGTTGCATGTCGAATGTCTTCCCTCCGTATTGCCGGACTTCATTGCCATCGATGCATCCCAGTTGCAAATCAACGAAGGCATCCACTTGAAGGACATTCCAAAGACGGAGGGGCTGCGGTTTCTCGATGATCCTGAGCATATGGTCGTGAGTGTGGCCGCGCCGATGACGGACGCCAAGCTCGAGTCCTTGCTCACTACTGGCGCGCCTGGCGCCGAAGCGGCCAAGGAACCGGAAGTGGCCGTCAAGGGTAAAGGAGTGGCCGAAGGGGCCGCCGGCGCCGACGCAGGCAAGGCCGGCGACGCCAAGGCCGGTGCAGCGGCGCCGAAGGCTGGAGCGGCTCCAGCCAAGAAGGAACCGGAAAAGAAGAAGTAGTCGCGTTGCGCCTTCTCATCGGATTGGGCAATCCGGGAGCCGAATATGCCGATACGCGGCACAATATCGGCTGTTGGGTGATTGAACGGGCCGCGGCGCGTTGGTCGGTACGGCTCACGAGGAAGGGCGCGGCCCAGCGAGGCTCGGGTCGCGCCGGTTCCAAACCCGTTGAACTCGCCTGTGCCCTCGACTGGATGAATCTCAGTGGTCCCCCCCTCAAGGGTCTCCTTCGCGAACTCGGCCTGACTCCCGAAGAACTGGTGGTGGTGCACGACGATCTGGATCTAGAGCCAGGTCGTTTGCGGATCAGACAAAATGGTGGAAGCGGAGGTCACAACGGCATCAAATCAGTGATCGACGCCTTGGGAACTCCGCAGTTCGTGCGCCTCAAGATCGGCATCGGTCGACCGGCCCCCAGACAAGATTCCGCAGACTATGTGTTGGAGCGCGTCTCGCCGGATGAGAGGGCGGTCTATGAACCCTGCCTCGAACGAGCGGTCGATGCCCTCGAACTACTGCTGAATCGCGATCTCGCCACGGCCATGAATCAGTTCAATGTGCGGGACAAGATCGAGGGAGAGGAGCCGCCGATATAGTCTTTTCCATCTAGAGCGTACAGTGTGGCCCCCTCTTCCAGTAGTTGTTTCGAAGGATATATCCGCTGCTGATATGATCGCACTGTGCTTACTTAGCTGCGCACCCAGATCCTTAAAGACCTGCTCGATAAGCGCGAAAGGATTTAAGCCCCAATCGTCAGAGCCAACAGTGGGATAGTAGCGTTCTTCATGAGCGGCCAAAAAGTCTAAGCCGTTCAGAGTATAGCGAAGCGAGACCGGCAGGCTATTCAACACTCCGCCAGCCCCCGCTGATTGCACGACGGCGGACTCAAGGCTTGCAATATTGTGATGATGCTTCTCAACGGCATCAATAAGTTTTCGGCGGTCTGTTCAGTAGGGCAGTGGTATACGACAGCGCATTTGAGTGCGCTCTGATAGAGAGACGCCGGGATTTGGTTGCCGAGAATGGGCCGATCGTTCTGTTGTAACGAAAGAAAATCTCGACGGTCTTGTAGGTGAAGAGCCAGATTGGCAAAATCGAAGTCTGGTGGCCCCTGTGGCAGACTGGGGGCCACCCGTTTTTTCTCTCGGGAAGCGGAGATGCTAATTTCCAGTGAGGCGCGTCTGCTATGAAGCGCCTGGATCAAACACATCGTTGCTCCAGTAGTCGCAGCCGCCTGACCCGCAGAGTGGTCCTCCTTCATAGGGCGTGTTCACCGAGAAATCCGGGACGCTGATGGGACGTTCAGTGTTGATTCCCAGCTCGATAGGTGCACTCAATGCGGTCGATTCATTCGACCCGTTCGGCCTGACGCTTAAAACGAAGTTATAGATCTCGTCTGCCGCCACATCATTGATGCCGTGCCGTCGATCCAGCAACATCTTCAGGAAGCGGTCGGTTTCCATCTTGGCGACCTGTTGATTGTCCCGTTCCAAGCCTGCCCTGATCCGGTCGAGCTTCTGAAGGTAGGGGGAAAAATCTGAGGTGGGGTAGTTCGCTTTTTCAAAGATCACCATGTTCCACACATCGTGGATCCAAGTCTCGCCGGCCAGCGCCGTTCCGCCGCACAGGAGCACGAGGGCGCAGCTCACCGGCAGCACCAGTCGCACGGTGGGTTGTAGGCTGTTCCAGTTCATGGTCGCACTCCTTTCGGAGCTTGGGTTCAATCAGAATATCTCAATTCATTGAGTGGTTTTCTCGGTCTGCAAGAGGTGATTTTTCACTGCGTGCCGAGGGCGGAACCGGTGGTGATCTGGCTTCTGAACAGTATGGGTGGATCATAGACGGAGTCTCTTCGCGACATATGGCCGGGACGGATTGATTGTACGAGTGGGATGAGTTGCCTACTACTCCCGGTGAGAGTGATTTTATCTACACCGTTTGGGCGATGAGGAACGGACGGATTCGCTTGGGTGAACTGCGTGGATTCGCGCGTCTCAAATTTTATGGATGGGCTCGGCGGTGAACGGGATCACTGTGGTACAGTAAAAAAAGAATTATCGGTGATCGATTCACGGGAGATACCATGACGCCTTCCCACCAACAGCAGCCCCTCTCGTCTCTTTCGCATTCGGCATTTGATATTTCGGCCGAGCGCGGATTCCTTCCCGCGGCTGATCCGCTGGAGGACGTTCCGGATGAGCCCGTGCTCAACCAACTCGGTGCGGACCTTCCCAAACTCCTCACTGCTCGACGATTCCGGCAGATTATTCAGGATCGCAAAGCGGTCATGGGAGCGGTGGCCGATGACTGGGGACTCGATGCCTATCGTTGCGCGATGCGTACCCTGTCTTTTTGCGGGCATGCCTATGTGTGGGAAGATCCCGACCATCCCGCCACCTGCCTGCCGGGGAGCCTGGCCTTGCCTTGGCACACGGTCGCGCAACAGCTTGGCCGTCCGCCAGTCCTTTCCTATGCCTCCTATGCGCTGTATAACTGGCGCCGGCTCGATCCGCAGAAGCCTGTCGAGTTAGGAAATATCGTGCTGCTGCAGAATTTTCTCGGTGGTCTCGATGAAGAATGGTTTGTCCTCGTGCATATTGAAATCGAGGCGAAAGCAGCGCCGGGTTTAGTAGGTTTGGTCCAGGCGCAGAATGCTGCGCAGCACAATAGGGAAGACGATGTATTGCAAGGTTTACGCGCCCTTGCCACCGCGCAAGAAGCCATGCGAGAGACGCTCCTCCGCATGCCTGAACGCTGTGATCCCTATGTCTATTACAATCGTGTGCGGCCGTACATCCACGGTTGGAAGAACAATCCGGCGTTGCCCGAAGGATTGGTCTATGAAGGCGTGGAAGCCTACGAGGCACGCCCGCAGCAGCTTCGCGGAGAAACCGGTTCGCAAAGCTCGATCGTGCCGGCCCTGGATGCCGGGCTTGGCGTGCCCCATGCCGATGACCCGTTGACGCAATACCTGGAGGAGATGCGCGATTATATGCCGCCGCGCCACCGCGCGTTTGTGACCGCCCTGGAGGCGAGAGTGGATGCGCAGCAGCGACCGCTGGTATACGGCTATGCCCGTGATCGACAAAGAAGGAATCCTGAACTATGGAAGGCGTTCTGCGCCTGCGTGGACCTGCTCGCGCAATTTCGTGAGATTCACATTGGGTATGCAGAGCGATATATTTTCCGGCAACATCAATCCCATACGAGCAATCCGGTTGCCGTCGGCACGGGCGGCACGCCGTTCATGCCTTACTTGAGCAAGCATCTCGATGAAACCAAGCGATTGATTCAAGATTGAGCAGAGTCCTGACTTTCGAATTGTTCTTCAGTAGAATAACGACACTATAAGTCAAACAGGCGATTCTTCATTCTGACCGATGCGAAAACCCGGCGAGCCGATCTACTTGCGCATTCACTTGATCGCCTTGGCGTTGGTCATTGCCGCCACGGTGGTGTTGCCGCGTTTGGCGGAAGTCTTCGTTGGCCCGTTGAGTTTCGGGGTACGCGCACTCGCGGGTGTAGGTATCGCCGTTGCCGGTGGGTTTGCGTTGTATCTTCTCTACAATCCATCCGCTCGAAACGAGCCGTAAGCGTCCGCCGGAAGGTCCTGTCCCCACGATCGCATTCGATAGCCCGAAGATAGATGCAGGAACGCCAGTCTGTTCGGCCGGCCACCTGGTATCCTGGAGTAGGCTCGACTTCGGGTCACGGTTACACGCGAGGCTCACCGCATATTCGTTCGGTGCAGAGGTGGCCTTGCCGTCGGCATCTGAAGAGGGAGGTCTCGTCTATGTCGAGTTGGAAGAGTCATGGTTTGGGGGGAAACGCCCAGAAGCGATGACCTGAGAGTCCGTTGGCCTGCGTAGTGGAGGATCGACCCCTCGAAGTCGATGGAACGGTCGCGAGAATCGAGTGTCATGGCACCGTGGATGATTGACAGATTACAAAATCCTGTGGTAGCGTTCCCACTTATTGCCGGCCTGTCCGGCATACCTACACCTCGCTCCCATCTAGGAATGGGGGCCGTTGCCCAGGAGGATTCTGCATGGAACTCTATGAGTCCCTGTTCATTATTCGTCCGTCGTTGACCGACGAAGAAACCACCGCGTTAATTGAAAAGATGAAAAGCACCGTGACGAAGAACGGGGCTACGCTCGAGCGCGCTGAGAATTGGGGCCGCAAGAAACTCGCCTACGAGATCAAGCGTGAGCGCAAAGGCACCTACGTGTACTTCTATTTCCAAGGGCCGGGGTCGGTGATCGCGGAGCTGGAGCGTTCCTACCGGCTCGAAGATTCGATCATTAAATTTCTGACCGTCAAGTTGGAGCAAGAGCCCGCTCCACCGCGAGGTGCGCCGGTGCCGGCACCGCAAGGAGCGACCGTTGGCGGGGTTCAATAAAGTCATTCTGGTCGGCAATCTGACCCGCAATCCGGAGCTGCGCTACACGCCGAGCGGGACGCCGGTAGCCAGTTTCGGGTTGGCGACGAGTCGGCGTTTCAAGCAGGCGGAAGAACTCAAGGAAGAGGTCTGCTTCATCGACATCGTCGTGTTCGGGAAACAGGCGGAGCATTGCGGCCAGTATCTGAGCAAGGGCAATGGGGTGATCATCGATGGCCGTCTTCAGCAACGCCGTTGGGAGACGGAAGACGGCCAGAAACGCAGCAAGCATGAAGTCGTGGCGCAGGGCGTGACCTTCCTGCCGAAGCGGGGCGAGGCTGCGGGTGACAGCGGCGGCCTGCACGAAGAACCCTCATACGAAGACGAACAGTCGTAGCAGACGGAGGCGAACATGGAACGAGGAGAACGAGGTAATGGCGGGGGCGGCGGCGGCCGGTTTTTTCAACGCCGCAAGCCCTGCCGGTTTTGCGTCGATAAGGCGCCGATCGATTTTAAAGATGTCGGTCTGTTGCGCAACTTTTTGACGGAGCGTGGTCGCATTGTGCCGAGGCGCATCTCCGGGAATTGTCTGCAACACCAGCGCGTCTTGACCGTGGCGGTAAAGCGGGCGCGCCAGATCGCCCTGGTTAGTTTTGCCGAAGAGCGATAGGGCGAGGGGTAGGATTTGGTGAGTCTGGAATCAAGTGGTGGAGTGGGCTGTCTCCCGCGCTATCTGGAGACGGTATCCTCCACCATGATGTTGTCTATGGATACCCTCAACCCAGCGATCGTGGATATTGCTCCCGAGGGGCTTTCTTTGTCGTGCGCGGCGACCGGACCGGAGCTTGGCTTGAACGAGCCCGAAGACAAGTTTGAAGGACCACTCACGATCAATTTGGAACTTGTCCAGCCGGCAGGTCCGATTACGGTCACCGGCACTTTGGAGGGGACGGCAATTCGACAATGTGTGCGCTGTCTCACGGAATTTTCCGATGCCCTGGCTGTCTCGCTGTACGCAGAGTTCGTGCGACAGCCCGAGGAAACCATCAAACCACCGGCGGTACAGGGCCGAAGAGGCCCCAAACGATCTGCTCAGCCTGTGAAACCTGTCGACGAGCTCGAAGAGGAAGATGAGTTGTATCTTTATCAGGGTGATCACCTCGATCTCGTCCCGATGGTGCGCGAACAGATCATCTTGGCTGCTCCCATTCAGCCCTTGTGTCGAGAAGACTGCCTCGGGCTCTGTCCGCAATGCGGACAAAATCTCAACGAACGTGGCTGTGCCTGTCCACCGGCACCGGGGCCGAGCCCGTTTCGTGTGCTGCGAGGGCGCCAGTCGAAAAGTGGAAACGCATAGTCTGTTAACCGGGTCATGTGCCCGTTGAAGGAGTCTTCATGCCAAATCCAAAACACAAACATTCACGGTCCCGGCGAGACATGCGGCGAACGGCCAAGACCAGACTGGTTCCTCCGGGGTTTTCGCTCTGCCCGCAGTGCCACGAATTGAAACTCCCGCACTATACCTGCATGAATTGCGGGACCTATAAGGGGAAGGCCGTCATCGTCGTCGAAGAATCCTAACTGCATATTCTTTTCCAGACGTGATTCGGATACAATCGTGCACCGTGATCACGATCCGACGCCATGTGCCGCGTGAGGCCGTTCAGGCCTTCGCCGACGAGGCGTCTCTACACGACTCTTCACATCTCTATCCGTGGACCGCTAACCGCCCATGAAGATTGCCGTCGATGCGATGGGCGGAGACCACGGACCAGCCCCGGTCATTGAAGGCGCGATGCAAGCCGCGCAGGAGCTCGGCGTCGGCGTCATCCTGGTCGGGAAGGAAGACGAGCTGACCGCCGCCTGTCGGAAGCTCCGCTGTACCGATGCGCGTATCAGCATTCGCCATGCGCCGCAGGTGGTGGAGATGCACGAGTCGCCGGCGTCGGTGGCTCGTAAAAAGCGGGACTCTTCGATTTGGGTGGCGACGGAACTCGTGAAATCCGGCGAAGCCGATGCGGTGGTGAGCCCGGGTAATACCGGCGCGAGCATGGTGGCCTCGTTTTTCGTGCTGGGATTGACCAAAGGAGTGGAGCGTCCGGCGATCGCCACGATGTTGCCTACGCTGACGGGAAGCGCTGTCATGCTGGATGTCGGCGCCAACGTCGATTGTTCGGCGCAGCATCTGGAGCAGTTCGCATTGATGGGCAATGAATTTGCCAAGCACCTCTATGCCAAGCCCAATCCGCGCGTGGGGCTTCTGAGCATCGGGGAAGAGGATACGAAGGGCAATGAAGTTACGAAAGAAGCCTTTAAACTGCTGAAGTCCAGTCCCCTCAACTTCATCGGCAACATCGAGGGCCGGGAAGTCTATAGCGGCAGCGCGGATGTGGTGGTTTGTGACGGGTTTATCGGCAATGTGGCGTTGAAGATTTCCGAGGGTGTGGCCGACGTCATCAAGAAGCTGCTGATGAAAGAGATTTCTGGTTCATGGCTTGGGCGGTTAGCCTATCCCTTGATCGCAGGGCCGTTGCTGAATCTGAAGCGAAAAATCGATTATGCCGAGTTCGGCGGCGCTCCCCTGCTTGGTGTGAATGGCACGACCATCATCTGCCATGGCCGCTCCTCCGCCAAGGCGATCAAGAATGCCATTCGCCGGGCCAAGGGACTGGCCGAGACCAGGCTGGATGAATTGATCCAGCGGGATATTGAAGAAAGTTTCGCACGGCACCAAGAGGAGCGACCGGAAGGGAAGCAGGCGTGATACGGGCGCGAATTACCGGGACCGGGTCCTATGCGCCTGAACGAGTGATGACCAACGCCGAATTGGAGCGGTTGGTGGCGACGTCCGATGTTTGGATCAGGGAACGGACCGGTATCAGCGAACGTCGCATTGCGGCCGAGGGCCAAGCCTGTTCCGATCTCGGACTGATCGCGGCGGAGCGAGCCTTGAAGGCGGCGGGTCTGTCGGCGGCGGAACTCGATCTGATTCTCATGGCAACCTGCACGGGGGACATGCCCCTCCCCTCGACCGCCTGTCTGCTCCAGCATCGTCTGGGCGCGACCCGTGCCGCTGCCTGTGATATCTCTGCCGCCTGCTGTGGCTTCGTCTACGCGCTCGGTGTGGCTGATGCTTATGTCAGAACCGGTATGCGCCATGTGTTGGTGGTGGGATCGGAAGTCATGTCGGCGATTACCGATTGGACGGATCGCAATACCTGTATTCTCTTTGGCGACGGCGCCGGGGCAGCGGTCGTGAGTGCCTTCGAGGGCGAACAGGGTATCTTGTCCACCCATCTGCATTCGGATGGGAGTCTCTCAGATCTGATTGTGGTGCCGGGCGGCGGCACGCGAATTCCTCCCTCTGAGGAGATGCTCAACGAGCGATCACAATACATCAAGATGAAGGGCAATGAAACCTTCAAGGTGGCGGTGCGGACTCTCGAGGAGGTGGCACGTGAGACGCTCGCGTCGCATCATCTGACGGTCGAGGATCTGGATCTGTATATTCCGCATCAGGCGAATCTGCGGATCATCAAGGCCGTGGCGGACCGTCTCGGGCTTCCACTTGAAAAAGTGGTGCTGAACATGGACCGGTACGGCAACACGTCCGCGGCCTCGATTCCGCTGGCCTTGGACGAGGCGGCTCGTGACGGGCGGGTGCGGGATGGGCAGTTGGTGATGTTGGGGGCATTCGGGGCGGGCTTAACCTGGGCCTCCGCATTGATTCGCTGGTAGGTGAAGATCCAGCATGTGGTATGTGGTGAGGGCGTGACGCGCCCAGCTTTTTCCCGTTGACTTTGAACCTGGTTTCTACGATACCTTACGCGGTTATGACGACTTCGGGCATTGCATTTTTGTTCCCTGGACAGGGTTCGCAATCCGTCGGGATGGGACGTGGTTTGTACGACGCGTTCCCGGCGGTGAAGGCAGTCTATGAAGAGGCTTCGTCCGTCCTCGGTTACGACGTCGCGCAGCTTTGCTTCGAAGGTCCGGCCGAACGTCTGAATCTGACGGAGCATACACAGCCGGCCTTGCTGGTCAGTAGCGCGGCGGCACTCAAGGCATTGGAGCCGGCAGGATTGACGCTGGTCGCAGTGGCAGGGCACAGTCTGGGTGAATATTCAGCGGTGTACGCGGCGGGCGGTCTATCGTTTCGAGATGCCGTCGCCCTAGTGCAGAAGCGAGGCAGGTATATGGCCGAAGCCGTGCCGCCGGGAACCGGCTTGGTCGCCGCGTTGTTGGGACTCTCCGCTGATATGGTGAAGGCGGCCTGCCAGGAAGCGGCTTCCGCCGGGGTCGTCGCCGCGGCGAATTTCAATTCGCCGGGTCAAGTAGTGATTGCCGGAGAGAAGGCCGCGGTCGAACGGGCGATTGAGATTGCCAAGACCAAGGGGTGTAAGAAAGCGATACCTTTGCCGGTGAGTGTGCCGGTCCATACGCCGTTGATGCAACGTGCGGCGGACAGACTGGCGGCGGAGTTCGACGGAGTGACTTGGCACGATTTGTCGGTGCCGCTGGTGAATAATGCAGAGGCCGCAGCTCTGCAGCGAGCCGATGACATTCGCACCTCCCTCGTTCGCCAGCTGCCGGCATCCGTCCGGTGGGAAGAGTCGGTGCAGACGATGGCTGGGATGGGCGTCACGACGTTCGTGGAAATCGGGCCTGGAACGGTCCTGACCGGCTTGGTGAAGCGAATTCTGCCGGGTGCCGCCACCTTCAATGTGCATGATCCGAAATCATTGGAAGCCACAGTCGCCGCGTTAGGCGTGAGGAATCAGGCGTAAGTCTTGGAGAGAGAGCGGGGAGTAGACTGATGTCATTACAGGGGAAAGTGGCGATTGTCACCGGCGCGGCTCAGGGTATCGGCCGCGCGATTGCGGAGGCTTTGGCTGAAGACGGAGCGGACATTGCGGTTGCAGACCTGGATCCGGCACGATCCCAGGATGCGGTGGCCGCGATCCAGAAACTCGGACGCCGCGCACTCAGCGTAAAGGTCAATGTGGCCGATTGGAACGATGCCAAGGCCATGGCGGATCAGGTCATGCAAGAGTGGGGGAAGATCGATATTCTGGTGAACAACGCCGGGATCACCCGTGACGGCTTGCTGCTCAGGATGAAAGAGGAAGATTGGAATCTGGTGCTCCAGGTGAATTTGAACGGGACCTTTCATTGCACGAAAGCCGTCCTTCTGCCCATGACCAAACAGCGGTATGGGCGGATCGTCAATATTGCCTCGATCGTGGGGGCGATGGGAAACGTGGGGCAGGCCAACTACGCCGCGTCGAAGGCGGCCGTTATCGGTTTTACCAAGACCGCGGCGCGCGAATATGCGAGCCGGGCGGTCACGGTCAATGCGGTGGCGCCGGGATTTATCGATACGGCGATGACACAGGGTCTGTCGCCCGAGGTGAAAGAAACGTTGCAGAAGCAGATTCCTTTGGGACGGTTGGGACTGCCGGCCGATATTGCTGCGGCCGTTCGTTTCCTGGTGTCGGACGCTGCGTCCTATATCACGGGGCAAGTGTTGCACGTGAACGGTGGCATGCTCATGGTATAAGTAAGTCAGGTCGGAGTACCGGATCGCTCCTGTCGAGCCGGTATATCCAGCGTGGAGTAAGGAGGCTAGGATGGGGAAGGAGGTGGGCAAGTCAATGGCAACTGTAGATGAACGGGTGAAGAAAATTATTGCGGAGCAGCTGGGAGTGGAGGAAGAGGAAGTGACGCTGGAAGCGCATTTCGTCGAAGATTTGGGCGCCGATTCACTCGATACGGTTGAGTTGGTGATGGCCCTGGAAGAAGAGTTTGAAATTGAAATTCCCGACGAGGATGCCGAGAAGATCCTTACCGTCGGGAAGGCGCTCGAATATATCAAAGAGAAGGCCTAGCTGGATCGCAACGATGCAAAACCGACCTACCAGACGTGTCGTCGTCACCGGCCTCGGACTGGTCACTCCCCTGGGAACCGGAGTGGAGAAGACCTGGAAAGCTCTCTGCGCCGGGGAATCGGGAATCGGGCGCATCACGCGCTTCGATCCAAGCGGGTATGACGCGCAGATTGCCGGAGAGGTCAAGGATTTCGATCCGGCGCAGTTTATCGAGAAAAAAGAAATCAAGAAGATGGACACCTTCATCCACTATGCGGTGGGCGCCAGCCAACTGGCGGTGGAGGATGCCAAACTCACCGTGGCTCCTGAAGAAGCCACGCGAGTGGGAGTCTATATCGGATCCGGTATCGGCGGCTTGGGCTCGATCGAGCATTATCATGATGTGCTCAAGGAAAAAGGCCCCGGCCGAGTGTCTCCGTTTTTCATTCCCATGACGATCATCAATCTGGCCTCGGGACAAGTGGCCATTCGTCTCGGCGCAAAAGGGCCGAATTCCTGCGCGGTCACGGCTTGCGCGACTGGGAACCATTGTATCGGCGATGCGACTCGGCTCATTCAACGGGACGATGCGGATGTGATGCTGGCCGGAGGCGCCGAAGCGGCCATCACCCCGTTGGGCGTGGCTGGGTTCGCGTCAGCCAAGGCGTTGTCGTTCAGAAACAGCGAGCCGACGAAAGCCAGTCGGCCGTTCGATAAGGATCGAGACGGCTTTGTGTTGGGTGAAGGGGCCGGGGTGGTCGTGCTTGAAGAACTCGAGCATGCGCGAAAGCGAGGGGCCCGTATCTATGCCGAAGTCATCGGGTACGCGATGAATAGTGATGCCTACCACATCACGGCACCACCTGAGGAAGGGGAAGGCGCCGTTCGTTGCATGGAAATGGTATTGAAGGACGCCGGCGTCGCCAAAACGGATATCGGCTATATCAACGCCCATGGCACCTCCACCATGGCGGATGCCATTGAAACCAAGGCGATCAAACAGGTATTCGGCCGGCAGGCTTTCCACATTCCCGTCAGTTCGACCAAGTCTATGACGGGTCACCTATTGGGGGCGGCCGGCGGGATTGAGGCCGTGTTCAGCATTCTTGCCCTGCATCATGGGATACTGCCGCCGACGATCAATCTGGATCACCCGGATCCGGCTTGTGATCTCGATTACGTGCCCAACCGCGCCCGTCCAGCCAAGCCTCAGGTGGTCCTCTCCAATTCCTTCGGCTTCGGCGGGGTCAACGCCTGTCTGCTTTTTCGCCGGTGTGATTCTTAATTCCCTTTCTACCCAGAACAGGTCGTATGACGCCGGCAACGTCAATTGAGACGGTCCAGCGCATCCTGGGCTACCACTTTCAGCAACCTCGCCTGCTGGAAGAGGCGCTGACGCACAAATCCTATTCGAACGAACGCCGCGGCAAAGACCGCACACAGAACGAACGGTTGGAGTTTCTTGGCGATGCCGTGCTCTCGCTCGTCATGAGTGAGTATCTCGCCGCCGAGTTTCCAGCGAGCAGTGAAGGGGGACTTTCCAAACTCAAGGCGCAACTCGTCAGCGAAGCGTCACTGGCGAGGGCCGCGCGGCGCATGAAGCTCGGTCGCCTGTTACGTCTGGGGAAAGGGGAAGAACTCTCCAAGGGACGGGAAAAACATTCTTTGCTGGCAGACGCCCTGGAAGCCCTCATAGCAGCGGTTTACCTGGATGGCGGGCTTGAGGCTAGCAGAATCTTTACCTTGCGAGTCTTGGAAGAGGAATTGCTGGCGACCCGTGCGGAACAGGCTCGTCCAGGAATGGATGATTATAAAACCCAGCTCCAGGAGGTCTGTCAAAAGCGTTTTGAAACACTGCCTCAGTATGAAACAGTCAGGGAATCAGGGCCCGATCACGAAAAAGTGTTTGAAGTGGAACTGACCATTCAGGGTATCATGCGTGGAGTGGGGTCTGGTCATAGCAAGAAAGAGGCTGAGCAAAAGGCGGCCAGGGAAGCTCTGGCGCAGTTGACCGGGGAGGGCGAACGGTGAAGGAGCAGTGGGAAGGAGGCATGATGGCGTATCTTAAGCAAGCACTACGGAGCCTGTGTGTCACGAGTTGGCTCGTGACCGCCGGCATGACAGGATTGTGCATGGCGGCAGATACCGCTCCGGGGAGCGGCGAATCGATGAACGCCCACAATGCGAGAGCGATCATTAAAACAAAATTCGGCGATATCGAAATCAAATTCCTTCCCGAGGTCGCTCCCAATCATGTCGAAAACTTTATCAAATTGGCCAAGTCCGGTCTTTACAACGGCACGATTTTTCATCGTGTGATTCCCGGATTCATGATCCAGGGCGGTGACCCGAACACTAAAGATTCCCTGAAAAAAAATGCTTATGGTCAGGGTGGCCCCGGACACAATGTGAAAGCTGAGTTTAGCGACCTACCCCATAAGCGCGGCATGGTGTCGATGGCCCGAGCGCAGGATCCTGATAGCGCCGGCTCCCAGTTTTTTATCGTCGTCGAAGAGTCGCGATTTTTAGACAGAAAATATACGATCTTTGCCGAAGTGGTGAAAGGTATCGGGGTTGCGGATAAGATTGTGGCACTGCCGAGAGTCATGTGCCAAACGGGTGCGCCGACCCCAGCCGACAAGGGACCTTGCGACAATCCGATCGATCGCGTGGACATGACGGTGACGATCCTGGAGTGAGTCGTTCGGAAGGGTCCGTGATACCGTCGCATCGCTCCGTTCACCGGTTCTCGGTGAATGGGAGCTGCTTTCTCCTCTCCTGAGAAATCATATCGACTCCATCTTCGTGAGTCTGGTTCGGGCGGTGGTCAGAGGAACCGTACCGTCTGCTCAGAAGGGCTGGGTATTTTGTTGCACGCGGATGAGGGTAAGTAGATGGGCAAAGGCCTTGCCCACCCGTTCTGCATGGGAGGCTGATCGAAACAGCAGAGTGTCCTCCGGGAATTGAGCTTCGAGCACTGTAACGGCCCCGGTACAAAAACTGGTTTTCATGACACAGGGGCTGCCGCCCTTGCACGCAAAACGGACGCCGTACAGGACCAGGTTGTTCTCGCGGCTGTCTTGCCCTTTGTAGTCGATCGTGTCGATGTCGTGCAGATCGAAATGAGTGAAGCCGGTATTCAGTTCATCATGGCCATGGTTGAGCTCCACCGCCCCCAATTTATTTCCGGTAGGGATGACACTATAGACCTCGGTGATTTTAGTCGCTTTTCCAGATTTGGGATTCCTGCAGCTGAGGGTGCGAACAAAACCGTGGGTATTCGCCATGTCACCGATGAACTGTACGGTATCTTCGATAGTCTGGCCGAGCGCCGCGACAGGGGAGAAAAGGACAAGCACCAGGATCCATCGCGCATATCGTCTGAGATGTGAAGCAGATTGGAGACTCGTCTTTCCGTCTTGCATGCTGGGTTCTCCCTAAAGTGTCTGCGCTGCGAAAGCCGGAGCGGTCGTTACCCTACTCAAACCATTCGAGCAGTGCAATCCTTACGTGAAGCAGCGGAAGAGTAAAAGACGTTTTCGGGAGGGGCCTGAGAAGCCTGCGATTCGAGACCGCAAGGTTTAGGCCACGGTTTGCGTGATTTCTGCCGGCGGAATGGCCGGAAAAAGCGTGGGATTGAGGGGCATAATTTGAGCACAGTCGATTTGTTCGGCAATCGGGCCGAACCGGAACGTGTTCATGAGGGAAGCGATCCGATACTCCATCTTGTCCAAATTTCGGTAATGAAACAGCTGAGAAAGAAAAGTCCCCTCCATGTGCGGCTGATGGGGATCCAGCTCCCATGGATGAAAATACATCACCAGGGGGCGGCCTTGCCGTTCGATACGTTTCAACAGCTGGCATAGGAGCGGAAAGGGGAGAAGACGGAAATAGCTGCCACCTGCTATGGGAAGTCGAAACCCTCCGAGACTGGCAGTGGTGGGTGGAACCTCCCACAGGGGGCCGGAAATGGTTTGTCGCAGATGGTTGTAAGGATCTGCCCCGGGAAGACCGCAATGGTCATGTCGAATGGGGACGACGCTTGAATCATAGGTATAACCTTCTTCCGCAAGAATCGGTAATGCCCACAAGGTTTCCCGGGTAATGGTGAAGCCGGGTGCCCGGTAACCCTGGATCGGCCGGCCGGTCAGATCTTCGAGAAGGTGTTTGGATTTTCTGACGTCTGCACGAAACAATTCTGGTGTTTGGGCTGTCACCAGCTCGTGTCCATACCCATGTGAGGCAAGCTCATGGCCGCATTCAAGGATTTGCTTGATCAGGCTAGGGTGACGTTCCGCTACCCAACCCAATACAAAAAATGTAGCCCGAGTTTGGTAACGGGAGAGGAGATCAAGCAGCTTGCACGTATTCGACATGACGCGGCTCTCAAAGGATCCCCAATGTCGCCGACGAATCGGAGAGTCGAACCGGGCGACCTGGAAATGTTCTTCAATGTCGAATGTTAGGCAATGCACAGACCAGTTCCTTGACTGTAGGATATTGCATACAGGGCGAGATAGTTTAAGGATTGAGCAGGGGATCGGAATGCGAGGTTCACCGCAGGTCCCTTTCGACGTGCTTTGTATACTATGTGCGCCACGCGAAGTAAAGCAAAGTTTGAACCCGCTATGTTTGTAATATTATCAAGGTGATCGCGGCAAAGAAGGGAGCGAGAGAGTTGGCCGGTATCCCAGAAGTCAGTCTCGGTGTATCTGTTAGGATACTTTTGTCAGGCGAGACGGAGAGGAAATGGTAGAGGCTAATACCAGTTGCTTCGAGATGGCAAGGCCCAGCCCTGTTCCTCCGTATTTTCTGGTTGTAGATCCATCTGCTTGTACAAAGGGCTGAAACAACTTCGAAAAGGCGCTGGGCGCAATACCGATCCCCTTGTCAAACACCGAGAATCGCACATGGATGACTCGGCCCTGGTTGGTTGATGTTTCTCCATATCTGGTAGCCGGAAATTCTAGTCGTTGCTCAGGAGGGCGCGCGTCGAGATCGACCTGAACAGACACCGTGCCCTGATCGCTGAACTTGATCGCATTGGCCAGTAAATTGCTGAGGACTTGTTGAAGGCGGGAAGGATCGCCCAGCAAGCCGCTGGGCACATCGTCGGCGATCCGTGAAGTCAGCACCAAGCCCTTGCGCTGGGCACGTTCGGAAAATAACGCCATGACGCGATTGAGGAAAACCGGCAATTCGAAGCCAAGCAGCTCAAGCGACAGTTTGCCGGATTCGATCTTGGAGAAGTCCAGGATGTCGTTGATGATCACCATCAAGGCATCGCCGGAGGCACGGATGGTGTGAGCGCAGTCCTGTTGTTCAGCCGTCAGCGCAGTATCCAGGAGCCAATCGGTCATCCCCAGCACACCGTTCATCGGCGTGCGGATCTCGTGACTCATGGTGGCGAGAAACTCAGACTTCAGTCGAGTCCCTTCGATGGCCGCATCACGGGCCTGCGTCAGGGTCGCTTGGCTCGCGCGAAGTTCCTGCAGGACTTGGTTGGCTCGGACCATGTAACGGATGCGATGGCTCAACAGCATCGCGTTCAATGGCTTGACGATAAAATCCGTCGCGCCGGCGTCGTAGGCTTTCGTAATCGAATCGAAATCATCCAGTCCCGTCATGATGAGAATGGGCGTATGCTCGCCGGCCGGCAGGCGACGTAAAGCCGCACAGGTCGCGAAACCGTCCATTTCCGGCATCATGACATCGAGAAGCACCACATCGGGCGCGTGCTGTTGGAAAACGGCGCAGGCCTCCCGTCCGTTTTGAGCCTCCTCCACGATCCATCCGGCCTGTTCCAGAGCCTCCCGAGCGAACATGCGTATGATGACATCGTCATCCGCCACCAGCGCAACCGGTGTCCGTCCTGGTATGAGTTGGTTCATGGCTGTATCCTCTTGACGATCTCGTTGCGAAACACGGTGCAAGCGGCGCGGTACTCCGACTCCAATTGTGAGAGGACGTGATCGGCTTCGATCAAATTTTTGCGGCCCGCCATGGTTTCAAGTTCCTGGCAACGCGCGGCCACGGCGATGGCTCCGAGTTGGGCGCTGCTTGATTTGAGCCGGTGTGCAATGGCCTGCAGTGCCGCCGGATTATTCGCGCGAATGGCCTCCCGTAGCGCATCGACGTTGTGCCGAGAATTGTCGAGATATTTTCGGAGGACGGACGCGAGCACATTGGGCCGATTCGGTCGTTGCAGTGC
>JAJONL010000060.1 GCA_021323395.1 Nitrospira sp. | reverse complement strand
CAGCTCCAGCTCGGGCCAGACCAGCGCCAACCATTTCGCGAGAGACCCACCACCATGTCCCAGGATGAGCCCCCGCTTGGGCTCCTGGACCAACGCCACCGCCGCCACCATGAGTTGACTATAGGGCAGAAAGAGGGTCGCAGGATCAGTCCGCCACATGACGGCGTGCCATGTGCGATCAAGAACGAGATAGCGAAAGAGGTCGTCGTCCCGGACACGCACTTGCTGGTATGGACTATCTTCCTGATGCACCAGTCCGGAAACGGGCGGAGCCTGACCGATCAATTGCCATCCCAAAACAAGTAACCCGGCCAGAAATAGACCCCCCATCTTCGCCATCCTGGTGCTTCCTCGCTGCAGCCACAAGAGGCCGAGCAAGACCTGAATCACGCCCAAGGAAGCGACGAGCGTCTGCGTCCCTAACCACGAAAGAAGAAAAAATGCCGTCCCCCACGTTCCCGCGAGACTGCCTACTGTGGAGAGGGCGATCATGCTGCCGGTGTGGCGGCCCAAATAACCCATATCGACAACGGCCAACCGGAGCAGCGCGGGCATGACGCCACTCAACCCAAACGCAGGAGGAGCCAGCAACACGCAAGCGGCAAGGCTGGGCCCCCATCGCGGATCCTCCACGGCCTTGGCCACTTTAAAGAGTGCCGTCTGCGCCGTCCAGGACATCAGCAGAGTCCAGGCACCCGATAAAAGGAGGAGCCAGGCCAGTACCGCCGCCACGCGATACCGATCCGAAGCCCACCCGCCGAATGCATAGCCGGAACTCATGGCGGCGAGAATGACGCCGATCAGAGCTCCCCACACGAAGAGCGAATTTCCGAAGACCGGCGCGAGTAACCGGCTTCCCAAAATCTCAAGAGCCATGACGATGGCGCCGGTCACCATGGCCGTCACGAGCAAGAAGATACGTGGGGTGGAACGTGCCCCAATTTTTGAAGTAGCGCAGCAGATCGCGCACTGAAATCATGCCGACCACCCGGCCCTCCTCGGACACGACGAGGTGTCGAATTCCTCGTTCGGCCATCACGTCGCTCGCCTCATGTGCCGATTGAGCGATGTCAATCATCATGACCGGCGCGCTCATCACCGCCCGAGCCGTCACCTGTTCAGCGACAGCCCCGCTGGCCATGGCCTTCCGAACGAGATCCGCCTCACTGACGATTCCCACGTAGTCACCTTGATCAGCGACAAGCATCGCCCCCACCCGGGCATCCCGCAGCTGCCGTGCTACCGTCAGCAAGGTGTCATCCGGATGCACCGTCCTGGTGATCGGACGCATTATCATCGCCAAGGGTCGCTGGATAGGCCCGCCGGACACCGCCATTCACCATCCTCTCCTGCGAAGAGGGCCGAATTCTACTGAACTATTCGGTAATCTGCAATTCTCGCGCACGCGAACAGAAACGTGCGATTTAATTGCTCGTGCTCGTCGGCATTGTTATACTGACGACGCTTCACACACACTCACACGAACATCCCTCAGCTTCTTCAGGAGGAGACGCATCCATGCATATCAGCGTGATTGGAACGGGCTATGTGGGCCTGGTGACCGGTGCTTGCTTCGCAGAATTCGGCGTGAACGTCACCTGTATGGACACGGATGCGCGCCGCATCGCCAAACTTGAGAAGGGAGAAGTTCCCTTTTTCGAGCCGGGCATCACCGAACTTGTGGCCAAAGGCCTCAAGGAAGACCGTCTCCATTTCACTACCGATATCGCCAAGGCCGTCGACAAGGCCTTGGTCATCTTCATCGCCGTCGGAACCCCTCCGAAATCGGATGGATCAGCCGACCTTTCCTACGTGGAAGAAGTTGGTCGTGGGATCGCGAAAAACATGACCGGCTACAAGGTCATTGTTACCAAGTCTACGGTCCCCGTCGGCACAGGGGAGAAATTGCGAGAGGTGATCAAGGCGAACCAGACCGGCCGATTCCGTTTCGACATCGTCTCGAATCCTGAATTTTTGCGCGAGGGATCCGCGATTGAAGACTTCATGCGGCCGAATCGCGTGGTCATCGGCGCGGACAGCGAGCAGGCCGTGGCGATTATGAAAGATCTCTATCGTCCGCTCTACCTGTTGGAAACTCCCATCGTCGTGACCGATATTCCGACCGCTGAAATGATCAAATACGCCTCCAACGCCTTCCTCGCCGTCAAGATTTCCTTCATCAATGAAATCGCAACGGTATGCGAGAAGGTGGGGGCCGACGTGCAGATGGTGTCCAAAGGAATGGGGCTGGACAATCGAATCGGGAATAAATTTTTGCATGCAGGCCCAGGCTTCGGAGGCTCGTGTTTCCCGAAAGACCTGGCAGCCTTAGTCCAAACAGGTGAACGAGTGGGCTATCCGTTCCAGATTGCAGGGGCTGCGGCCAAGGTGAACTACGAACAACACCTGCGGATGGTCGCGAAGGTCAAAGAGGCCTGCGGAGGTGTGAAGGGGAAAACGCTCGGCGTATTGGGACTGTCCTTCAAACCCAACACCAACGATATGCGGGAAGCCCCGTCATTGACGATCCTGAGCGAGTTGATGAAGGACGGGGCGACGATTCGCGCCTACGATCCGGCCTCCATGGAGGAGTCCACCAAGTTGTTACCGGGCATGGTGCCTTGCCAGGACACCTACGACGTCGCGGAAGGCGCCGACGGCCTGATCATCATGACCGAGTGGAACCAATTCAGAAACCTGGACTTCGATCGCCTCAAAAAATCCATGCGACAGCCCCTGCTGCTGGATCTCCGCAATACCTATGACACCGATCGCGTCGTCGGCTTTGGTTTCCGACACGTCTCCGTCGGTCGCCCGACCAAAGATCCCATCGCATAACCGCGGGGGGCAAGGGCTAGCTGAGAAGCTTCGCTGCTTCCGCCTGAGCCCCCTCTTTGGGTTTCGGTTTGTAGCCCATCCGATCCAGCACTTTCATGATCTTCGTTTTCAGCCGGTCGTCGGCTTCCGCAAGAGCCGTGGCGAGAGGTTCCACGGCCGGCTTCCCGATCTTCCGAATGATTTCCGTCGCCGATTGACGCACGTCGTCTTCTTCTGAGGCCAACAATGGCACCAGAGAGGACACGGCCGTCCCTCCAATCTTAATCAGCGAATCGTAGGCTCGCTGCCGCACGTCTCCCACCTCGTCGGTGAGCGCTTCGACCAACGGCACGACGGCGCGCGGATCTTTCAGCTCTCCGAGGACTTCAGCCGCATACTTTCGGTTGAGCCAATGCGAATCCTTGAGGTCGATCAGCATGGCATCGGCTTTTTGCGCATTCGGATCCTTCGCGCGAATCCGGAAGCTCTTCGCGATGCGCTTGCCTCCTTCTTCGACCACACGAATCGTCGCGCCATCGCCAGGCTTCAGCTTGAGAAAATCCTCGAGGGCCTCTTCGCCGACGTCCAGCACGACGGTCTTGCCGTCATAGGCCAGGAGTTCGACTTCCAGCTGCCTTGCTTCCGGATTGACGGCCACGATCCGCTCCGTCACCAGATTAAAGCCATCCTTCTTGGCCCCGCCCTTGGGTCCGATTTGAATCAGTTTCGCCGGTGCTTCATCTGCCATAGTAAAGTTCCTTTATTCGGTTATGACGAGGTCGCCTGTTTCCACCCTAAACTCGCGAGGACGCCTTCGACTGTTTCCTGCACCATCGTGTTTTCGTCTTCCAGGAGGGGAAGCAGCGGCTCAATGGCCTGCTTTGCGCCGAGCCGCGCCAACGATTCGGCGGCGTTCCGGCGCACGAGCCAATCTTCATCCTGCAGCGACTGGATCAATGCATCGGCGCTGCGTAGATCACCGATCTTTCCCAGCGCTTCCGCTGCATGGCGCCGCACCATCCAATTGGGCCCCAGCAACCCTCCGATCAGCGCATCGACCGCCCTGGTATCGCCGATCTTTTTCAAGACCCGCGCAACATCTTCCCGCACCGTGCCATCGCTGAGCGCCTCAATCAACCCCGGAGTGGCGCTCGAATCGCCGATCCGTTCCAACGCCCACACCGCCGCGGTCCGCACGGCTCCGTCTTTATCTTTTAAGGCCGCCATGAGCGGCTCGACCGCACGGGCATCGCGAAAGCGTCCCAAGACATTCGCCGCCTGTTCACGAATCGCCCATTCATCATCGCGCAACGCCTCCACCAGCTGATCGAATGCGACCGGGCCGATGCGCAGCACGGCGGTGGCCGCGGCCTCACGAATCACCACGTCTTCATCCGCCATCAAGCCGATCAGCTGGGGAATCGCTTCGTCGCCCATCTGCCCCAGACTCGCCATCGCATGCTCTCGCAACGCCTCGTTATCATCGCGTAGCGCGGCTATTAATTGTGCTATACGGTCGGCATCACTCATGATCGTCCGATTCCTCCTGTCCGACCGGTTGTGCCTCCTCGAGCGCAGCGAGCTTGTCCGCGATGAGTCCGGCGCTATAAGACACGATCCCGTCCCGGTCGGTTCGCAACCGATTGAACAGTTCGTTATGCGGACGCAACACTTCCACGTCCTTAATTTTGGCCAATGCCTCGATGGCCATGACCCGCAGGGGCCGGATCGGGATAGCCTCAATGTATAATTGCGCGGGGCGCGGATCACCGATGAGCCCGAGCGACTTGACGGCATACTCCTTCACCCCAGTATCCTTGTCGACCCGAAGCCGTTTCATCAACGGTTCGACGGCCCGCACATCGCCGATTTTTCCCAGCAGATCCGCCGCGGCTTCACGCACGACCCAGTCGTCATCTTCCAGATACTCGATCAAAATTTCGACCGCCGGACGCCCGACTCCGAGCAGGTCCATCACGGTCGACATGCGAGCCTCTTCCCGTTCACTCGCTCCTTCGACATCGCGCAACGCATTGAAGCTGGTATCGATTCGCTCGCGAATCGCGCCCAACTTCTTCAAGGTCCTCACCGCAACGTCACGAACAGCCGGGCATGCCATCGCGTCGATCAAGCCGTCTATGGAGCGGGGGTCCAGCAGATGTTCGAGAATCGTCGCCGCCGTCGTCTGAGCTTCCGTTTCCGGATGGGTCAGCATTTCGCAGAGGGGCGTGATCGCGTTCGGGATCAAGCCGAGCAGTTGCCGCACTCGGCTTCGCACATCTTCGTCGGGGGATTCATGGAGGTTTCGCACCAACCCCGCCGCCGTCTCATCGTCCAGATTGCCGGCCATCTGTTCGATGGCGGCAAAGGCGGCCTGCCGAACGGTTTCATCAGGATCTCGAAGCAAGCCGACCAACGACACCCCGGCCGCCGGGTCTTTGATCCGAGATAACATCCCGGCCGCCTCCACCCGAAGCGGAGCATCCCCCGTCTCCAAAGCATGGGTGAGCGCGCGCACCGCGCGGGGACCGCCGGCCAGGCAGGCCGCCGTGGCCCGCATACGACGCCACTCCTCTTCGTGGGTTAGCTCCGAGACCAGCGTATCGATTGATTCTTTAGGCATCTTAGAAGAAAGAAACTAGGGCAATTAAGCAATCGGTTGAGCAAGCCTGCATCTGCTGCGAACAATACTCCTGAGCAATGACCAAGTATCCGGCTGACCGATCGTTACATGCGCCCCGGACGCCAACCAACGGCGGTCAATGTCTCCCGCACGTAATAACGAATGTTCTCATCCTGCTCCTTCGTCAGCATCGGGAGCAGTGAGGGAATAATCGCCGGTCCGAACTTGGTCAGGGCTGCAGACGCTTCGGAACGGGTGACCGCATTTCGTAACGCCCCCACCAGTGATGGAATGGCGACCCCGTCGGCGATCATCCCTAAGGCGCGAGCCGCCATTCCCATGGTCGCCATCTCATCGCTCCATCCATCGGCGCAAGCCGCCGACGAGTGACTGGATTCTCCCCGCAGCGTTCCTTCTACAATCTTTCGCAAAAGAGGCACGGCGCGGCGATCACCGATATGGCCCAGCGCTTCCACTGCTATGAGCCGGAGCGTCGGCTCTTTCATCACCAACACCAAATAGTCCACCGCCCGGGCATCTCCGATGGCGCCGAGCGCCCGCACGACGTCCTCCCGAATGGCCGAATCCCGATCGTTGAACAGTGCCTGTAACAGCGGTTGAACCGCCTCAACGCACTTGAGCTTTCCGAGCGCCTCCACGGCATGCAAGCGAACCAACCACTCGTCATGCTGCAGGGCCTGGATCAATGCCTGCACCGCCACTCCGCCGATGGCGGCCAGAGCGCCGGACGTTTCCTCGCGAACCGCTTTGACCTTGTCCTGAAGCAGCGGCATCAAAGCGGACACGGCTTCCGGATCACCGATTCTCCCCAAGGCCTTCGCCGCATGCATGCGCACAATCCAATCTCGACTGCCCAAGGCCCGGACCAATGGAGCAAAGACCCGGGCATCGCCAATCGAGGCTAAAATGGAGGAGGCGGCTTCCTGAACATGCAACGCAGGATCAGCCAAGCAGGTTGCCAGGGCCGGCACGGAGGGCCCACCGATTGAAGAAAGGGCTCCAATTGCCGCCTCGCGTACGGCGCGATCCGTATCGCGAAGCGCCCTCGTCAGCGGCATCACGGCGCGGGGATCCTTGAAAGACCCCAGCATGGTCGCAGCCTCTTCTCGGATCGCCCAATCATCATCCGAAAGAGCGGCGATTTGTTCGCTAACACTGTCGGCCATGATTCCTCGGCGCCTCGTGAAGCTCACGACCTTAACACAGGCTTTTTTGAAGGGTCAACGCGAGCTCGGTCGTCGATCTGCCAGCACCATGTTCTCGATCAGCCGGTCAAAAAACCGGAGGGAGAAGGCCTCTGAAGCGCTCAGCATATGCCGGAGGAAGTGAACGCGGAGGAGCAGCGACAGTTACCGCACCGACCCCTTCGCAAAATCGCCACTCGGACCGAAACGGCCGATATCTCCAAGCGGCCGGTCGACACGAAGATTGTCCGCCTGGCTGGAGTCCACCGATGTCTCCTCATCCGGAGGCGTCCAACCCAGGTGTTCCAGTGTCTCAACCACCAGTAATCGCAAGGAGTCTTTGGCGGTGAGCCGGACTGAGGCGTAGGAAAGAACGCGCTCACCTTCGGCTTCGACCTCCGAGGCTTTGGGATCGTAGAGAAACGAGATCAGCGGTTCGATTGCGGTGTCACCGATCAGCACGAGCGCCGCAGCAGCCTTCTCCCGCAAGACGCCATCCTTCAGGAGCATGATGAGATCGGGTATGACACGAGGGTCGCGGAAATGTCCGAGCGCCGTGGCGGCTGCTTCTCTGATAAAGGCATCTTCGCTCACGATACAGCCTGGGGTCGGAGTGCCCTCCTGGCGAACACCCTTGCCCTTGAGAGCTGCCAGCACAGCGGGAAGAGCCCGCGGATCGCCGATCATGCCCAAGGAGGCGATCGCATGGCGCTTGACCGCACCGTCTTTCATGGCCTCCAACAATCCGTCGAGGGCGCGGGGGTCACCGATCATGCCCAGGGCAATCGTGGCGTCTTCGCGCACGGCGCGATCCGGATCTTTCAGCGCGTCGATCAAGGCATCGACAACGCGCGGCTCACGCACCCAGCTCTTCCCTGTCTGATAGTCCGTAGTCATACCTCCCAAAGCTCGGGCCGCATGACAACGCACGACAAAATCCTTGTCTTTCAAAGTCTCGAGCAGCAGATCGACAGACGGCTGACCGATAGCCACCAGGGCAATCCCGGCCGTTTCGCGCACGATTTTCGAGGAATCCCGAAACAGCTTGATCAACGCGGGAATCGCTTTGGGATCACCGATTTTCCCCAACGCTTCCGCGGCGGCGCTCTTCACGGCCCCATCGCGATCTCGACAGGCGAAGATCAATGCATCGACGGCACGTCGATTGCGAAGATCACCGCAAGCTTTGGCCGCATGTTCTCGCACGCGCCACCGCTCATCCTTCATGGCCGCAAGCAGCCGATCAGTTTGAGCCTCGCCCAGCGACACGATAGCGGCAACGGCTTCATTGCGCACTTCCATGATGGGATCGTTGAAGAGCGCAATAAGCGCCTCCACCGCCTTGGCGCCGCCGATCTTCGCCACTCCCCAGCCCGCGCGGGTCCGAACGGACCAATACTCATCACCACAGGCGCCGATGAGCGCTTCCAATGTGGTCGGATCGGCTAGGTCTGCGAGCGCTTTCGCCGCTTCTTCACGGGTTGCATCATCCGCATCTTCCAGCGAATCGAGAAGATCATCGAGTGCCTGCGCCATCGCTCACCTCACTATTACCGTAATAGGCATCACGTTGACCGCCATGAGGATAGGTGCGCTTGCATCGTACCACCAAGGTCTGGGTCCCGCGGCCCTCCACACATTGATCGAGGGACTTGGAAAATTCCAATCGTCCGTCCAAACTCACCGTAAAAGGAAAGTCGAAGGTAAAACTGATGAACTTGTATTGGCCCGGCTTGAGCTTCAACTCATGCGTTTCCGTCGTTCGGTAGGCATCTGATGTTTCAGGGTCCAAGACCCAGAGGGGAGGAGTGACACCAGGCACTTGCCACCAGGATTGTGGCACCAGCGGAGTTGGATCAATCGTAATCGTATGTTCCTTGTTATAGGCCGGAGGGGGACCGGCAGCCGGCACGTTGGCTGGAAAGCCTGTCACCAAGACGCCCGCCAGCGCCAGGCCCCAAAGGAACAGCTTCCCTCTGATTGATACCCTGGAAGAGGCTGAATACATCCGTCCCCTATTGCAGCAATGGGCTTACGGGAGCAGCGGAGAATGCCGTTTTGAAAATCTCTTCAACCGGCTGGCTCTCCCACTCCGTGTAGGTGGTGAGGCCGAGCGCACGCATCACCGTCGCGCCCGTATCGATGATCGACACCGGCTGACGAATCGTGTAACCAGCCTTGATACCCACGCCAGATGCGATCCAAGGCACCATCGGAACGTTGTTCGCTTGTGCACCCGACACTTCGCCGGCCGAGAATTGCGTCTCACCGACCGCACTCAGTGACGTGGCGAAGATCGTCGTCCGTTTGATCAGGCCAAGCTCACGGTAGAGATCGAGGACGGTTCCCATGGCTTTATCCACTGCCTTCAGCGCATCTTTGTACGCGGCTGATTTCCAGCCCTCCGATTCACCCACGCGCCCGGGAGCGGGCAAATGCACGACCAGGAAATGAGGCAACGCTGGAATGGCATGGCCGTAGCCTGATCCACTCGTGGCTTTCTTGAAATAATCCCGCACATACCCGACCAACCGATCGGGGTTGCACTCGGCCCGGAGCGGGCCGCACATCTGATAATCCGTGTATGGCTCAGGCTTCGCAAGCTGATAGAGCGACTCGTCCATGTAGAAGATTGCGCTATCCCGGCCACCGCTCAAATCCAGATAATCAAACACCGTTGGAGCGCGGGGGTAGCCGCGGCTGAATTCAAAGACATTCCACGTAATTCCGTGCTTCGCAACCGGCATCCCCGTGACCAGGGAAGCCATGGTCGGCAACCGGCGCGCAGGGGCGACGGCCTTGGCAGACCACGTCACGGCCCCATCCTTCACGAGTGTTGAAAGAACCGGCATGGCCCCGCTTTTCAATGACTCCTGGCCAAGCCCTTCCAGCACGAAGAGAATGACATGCTCAGTCGTCCCGCCCGAGCCGGTTGCGGCTACCGCAGAGGTATCCCGCGCCGCATGGGCCAAGGACCGAAACTGATCTTGGAAGGGCGTGACGATGAACGACAACAACAACACGACACCCAGACACAATGCCGCCATGGTTCCGGATTTGCTGCTGATACGGTTCATAACCTGCCTCACTACAAAGACACTTCATCAAGCGAAGAGAAAATACCTTAGCACGCTGTTTTCCGGGAAGGCAAGGCTGAGACAGCGCCTGTCGTGGCATCCCGGGAGGATCAATGTTATCCTGACAGGGTCGATGTCGATCCATTCGACAAACGCGTTCCCTGTGAGGGGTGGGCCCATGTTTCAAGAGGGTGATCTCAGAACTACCCGCCCCACTCCTTTCGCTTCCTCCGAAAAACAACTCGTCTTACTGATTTTTTGTACGCTCATGCTAGGCATCTCCCTCAGCTTTCCGGTATCGAGCCAGGCCGAGGTGCGTATCGTCACGGGAGCCGGCGATCATCGCATGAGCGATCAAGAAACCAAAGCAGACGCCATACGGCACGCCACCGAGCAGGCCAAGAAACAGGCCTTGGAGCAGGTTGCCTCCTACCTGGAAAGCGTGACGGTCGTGCACGATCTGGACGTCACCAGGGACGAAATTCGCAGTTACACTGCGGGGGTTGCGCTGGTCCTCGATCAGCAGGTCAAGACCGAGCTCGACGGAGACGTCGTCGTGGTTCACGTCGCGCTAACTGCGCAAGTAGACACCGACGAGGTCGCCCAGGCCATTACCGCCTTGAAACAAAACGAAGACGCGCGAGCGCAGTTGCTCGCGCTGAGACAGGATATGGAGCAGTTGCAACAGGAACTTGAGGCAGCCACTGAAGCCCTCTCCGCAACCACGTCGCCGGAGCAGGCCCAGCAGTTACATCGCGAGCGAAACGAATTGCTCAATCACACGGAATCCGATGCGATGGTCGCGCAGGCCTGGACTGACTGGGTCTTGGTCGCGCCGCTCCTGCAGCCGTACCCGGCGGCAGGCCTGGCGCAGGTCCATGCACTGCTTGACCTCGCGGCTCGGCTGAATCCGAACAATCCCCACCTTGCCATCGCACGACAGAGGGTAGGGACCACATCTCCACCGGCGCCACCGCGACCGCCCGTTCCCCATACTGTGCCCTTTCTGCCTGGCTACTATATCGCGCCGCAACAATCGGGACGACCAGGCGCGACCCCACCGGCTGATTCCCGACAGCTTTCGAGCGTCTATCAGCTGAATCCGCTTCTCCCAAACCCCTCTGGACAACCGCCGCAGCCAGGAAACACAACGACGATCATCCAAGCGCCCGCTCAGCCAGGGCTGGTTTTGCCTCAATCCGGCCGCGGCACCATGCCGGCCTATCGACAAGTTCCGCCGCCGAATGGCCAGCCGACCGCACGAACACTGCATACCCATCAACCAGGGAGCGACCGAGGTTTACCTGCTGCACCGCCACCGTCCGGTGTGGGGTCCCGCAGAATCCCGCCTGCAATCATCTATCAGGTTCCGCAGAAATCGGCGATCGTCCCGTCACCATCATCGCAAACCGCTCCCAACAAGGGACGCAATCAGGGAGAAAGGTAACGATGTCGACGAATTCAGGCCCGGCTCAGACAGGATGGTGGTTTCTGTGTGCTCTGCTCATGGCACCACCGGCGCTGGCGGCGGACCTGACCACACCGGAAGTGCGGGACCATGCCGATCAAACCTTCCAGCTCCTTCACAAGCGAGAGCAGCGAAACGCAGCGGAGACACACAACCACCCGGAACCGGAACAGGCGCCTAGTTTTGACGCGCCGCACTTTCTGACCGGACATGGGCAAGGCGATCTCAGCAAAGGGAAACTCGTCTGTCAGCGCGTCTCCGAACTGGCGGCTCGGGCCGACATTGCCAAACAAATACGCGTGCTGGTGAAGGAACATGCCATAGACCGGTTGCGTGAACGAACCGGCAGGGAGGCCGAGCAAGACATCGAAGTGGTGCGCGAAGAAATCGTTCAAGAATATCTGCAGGGAGCCAAGATCATCGACCGCCGCGCCGATGAGGAAGCCAAGACCTGTTCGGCCACGGCCGTCATGCCCAGAGCCCCACTGTCTTCCGCTCCCTCTTCACAATCGCCCAACGCCGATTCGACCGCCCACCGCTAGAGCACTTTCGCAATCGCCCCTCGGTTACTCCATTGAACTTCCCGCTCCGTTTCGGGTAAGACATCTTCCCATGCCGATCGAGAATAATTTCCAGCACGACGAACTCTCGCGTAAAAATCCTGGCGACCGGCTCGCCTATGCGGATTGGACGACGCCCCCGGAAGCGGACTCGCCCGCCTGGCAGGAGGCGATGGGCCAAGCAGGGCAGAAGCTCTCACAGGCTGGAGTACGGTTGGTCATGTTCCTGCACGGATCAATCCCGGGGACTGATATTTTTGGATTGGGCCGACTCGATGAAGTGGGTGGTCTCAAGCGAGGCTATTCGCGCGGCATCTCCGGTTTGGATTCGCTCCTCTCCTTCATGCGAGAAGGCACGAACGGCATCACGCCGCTCCCAGGAGGTCTCACGCCGCCGCTCTCGAATGATGAGCCGACCAGGAACCTGCTCGACAGCCAAATCGGCGACGCCGGCAATTTCACGAACGCGACGGTTGAACAATGTCGGAAGGCCTTGAACCAGAAGCTGACCAAACCGATCACCTGCGTGCGGGAACTCTGGTCCAGCGAGCACCATCACCTGGGGCGAGCCCTGGCCGCCTGCCGATTATTGGACCGCCTGCGCGGCCTCATCGTTGAGCAACACCTCGGATCAGGCGATCGGATCTTGGTGCAGGCCCATGGCCAAGCCGGGCTCGTGCTCGCGCTGGTCTCCAATCTGCTCTGTCCTTCGCCCATCACGGGACGGAAAGCACTTTTCGAACTGCTGCTCGCCGCTCAGCCGCAAGGACCAGACTCGCAGGCCATTCACCGCATCGAGCCGCTGCTGACCAATGGGACCTTGCTCAATGGTGTAGCACTCGATATCGTTACCCTCGGCACACCGGTCCGTTATGGCTGGGACCCATCCGGCATCGGCAAACTGCTGCACATCGTGAACCATCGCAACTTGAGGACCGACGGCAAAACCTGGCTTTCGAAAATGGATATGCCGCAAATCACCGTGGAGATGCCGATTGCCTGGGGCGGCGACTACGTGCAGCAACTCGCCGCCGCCGGCAGCGATGCCCTTCCGAAGGGCGATGCCGCCAAAGCCATTAACAAAGCGATTTGGGAATTGGTGGAGCCCTACGATGGCTTCGAACGCTGGGTGGAATGCGCCCGCCGCGCCGGGCGCTTTCCTAGCGAGGGGCAGTGCTTGCTGGTCGATTACAAAGATTGCACGAGTTCTACCAATGTCCGCGACCACTATTACGGCCATGCCGCTTACACGCGAACGAACGCGATGCTGTTCAACTTCAACCAGATCGTCGGGCGGTTGTATTCGTAAGCCTGAGCTCTGACCTCGCCTTTCGGCTGTCTAAGATGTTGTGAACCAAGCCCTCAAGGAAGATGTCGATTTACGAGAACCCCTTTTCTGAACTTGTTGTGTATCCAACGGACAATTAATTTATCTCACGGTGTTCATCGTCAGCCTTTACGGCTGCCTCAATTTTCTTCTGAATCTGATTCCACGTCGCAGTCTCCGGCAGCTTCTTGATTATCCGGAGAGCCCTTTTCTGGGGCGTCAGCACATCTTTTCCTATAATGAGGTGCGCTCCGGGCGTCTGCCGAATGTGTTTCGCAAACCATTTCCACTTTTCTTCATTGGAAAGTATACCGATTAGAGGATCGCTGCGGCGCAAACTCCATGCGAGACCTCCAATTTCGGCTTGTGTATTTCCATCGATCCTATTTGGCGAGAGGACCTCTCCTTTTTCGGAAAGGTCCACGTACAAAGCGGCATTCTTTATGAATGCGGTTGTAAT
>JAJONL010000059.1 GCA_021323395.1 Nitrospira sp. | reverse complement strand
ATGAATGGGTTCCACTCATCGACTGAGGACAAACTCGTTCAACAGGTTGCTCCTGTAACGCAGCTCACGCATCCCCTCCCCTGCGCGTTTTCCCACCGATGCTACAATCTCCCTTGGCCAATGCAGCTAGTCGCTGATCGACGAGGTGCGTGATTTTTCGTCGATCGCCACGTCGACGATTGTCCGGCAGGGCGCCTGCGTCATAATCGGGCCTCAGTGGTTCGGGCATGCTCCACCATATCCGGCAACAGTTCACGCCGATTGAACCAGCAACAGGGCTGCTCCTACGGCAACGTCAGATCGTCCGCCTTGTACTCAGGGTATTGCGACCGCCCGTGTGAATTTATTTCGCTTGCCACTTCAGCATCCATGAAGCCCGAATTCGTTCCGGATCAGAAAGCTCAGCTGAGCGACCAACGTCGGCGTACAGCACCAGGTCTATGACCTCCTGCCCTCCGTCAGGGAGTCCGACACATAGGACGTCATCTCTTCCAATTTGGCCCGGCTTGATTTGATCCGGCTGCACCATGCACGGCCGGGGGCTTCCGATTTCGACAACCGTTCCGTGCCCTGCTCTTGAATCGAAAGGCTGCGCTTGTGTGGTTGAGCCGCCGGCAAATCGTCTCACGGACCGCTCGTCGGCTGCTTGTTTTGCCGAACAAGATCTGGGTAGTCTGCGGACCGCCGGGTCCTCATGGGGGCTCGGCCATGTCGTCACGTCATGATTGCAGAAAGGTGCGGCTGGTACGATGCGATTCCGCCGGCCAAGAAAGGGTTGCTATGCAGCAGTGTCTACGTTTCTTCATGGTGATCGCCGCGTCGTTAACTCTGCATGGCTGCATCGGTGTCGGGGCTTGGACGCTCGGAAGTCGCGTCGAAACCAGCGACCGCCCGAAGGTCGATCAGACAAGAGGAGCCATTGACGTGCGCCAAGTCGGTCACGAAGGAGCGATTAAGACGGCCGCTCAATTACGCGCGCAGTGGGGTGAGCCGAATGATGTTACCCAAGGCGAGGATGGAACAGAAGAATGGATCTATAAGACTGAGGGGTTGAGATGGGCCGGGATGGTGCTGTATGTCGTGATCCTTCCCCTGCCTGCGATGGTGCCGGTGGGATCGCAATACGTGTCTTTCCTCGTTCACGATGGCCGGATCGAAAGCGCCACTCGCGCGGATTGGACGTTCAAGGCCGGCGCCTACTGCGGCTTCTTCGGCATAACGTATGGTGGCTTGGGATGCGGAACTGGGACGTTTGAGGAGAAGGTTCAGTAGCTGCCTCGTGAGTATACCAAGACCTGCCCCCCCATCTCTCCTTAGAGAAACCGCCCCGCCTCGTTTCTACTAGACCGTACTCCCCGATTCAATGGCTATGAGCAGACCTGGGTGGTTTTCTGAGGGGCTTGAACCCATAAAAACAGCCAGGCTACACTGGCCATGAAAACTTGCGAATTGTTCACCAGCCCTTGCCAACGAGGCATTGTGAAAACAATCCGCGGGAATGCCTCAAGACCGTGGCTAGGCAGGGAACTGGTCCTAGCATGGTGTGTCGCGGTGAATTATTTTCCGACAACCATGGCTCAGGCAGAGTGGTATGTCGGGGGGTACGGAGGGCTTGGCAATCCCGGTGCCTTCTCGAATGCCACCCTGTCCGATCCGATCATCGGCGGCGGCGTCAGTAAAGCCCGCATCAATGATCTCGAACTTAAGACAAGTCTGGCATGGGGCGCCAAAGCGGGTTATTTCTTTGAGGGGCGGCCCTGGCTGGGGTTAGAAACAGATCTGTACACGGTGACCCCAGACGTGAAGGCACAGACGATTGTGGGAGGGACGAGCGCAGGCAGAGTGTTTGCCGATAACATCCCCTCCACCTCACTTCGGCTCACGACCTGGGCGATGAATATCATCATTCGCTCGCCGTCCATGAGTGAAGTCTTTCAGCCCTATGGCGGCATGGGGTATGGACTCTTCTTCGCAACCAGCGAAAAGGGCGGACAATCGAGCACCCAGATCAGTCCCGGCTTTCAGCTCGTGGCAGGCGCCCGCTATGTGTTGACATCCAGATGGGCTCTATTTGGTGAATTCAAATTCAATCGCGCGACGCTCCGCTTTAGCGAGATCCGAGGCAATTACGATTCCCAACTCTTTGCCTTTGGAGTAATGTGGCATTTTGACAAGTAGATCTCAGCTCCGATACGCGCTTGCAGCCCACCGTGCCACACCTCTCTCCTCTTCGGTTGTCCTGCTGCCCGGAGTCCTCTACCGACCACGCAGAACTCTCGCACGCACGTGATTCGTAGCGTTCATTCTTTTCAGCTCGTGGCGCTTCAGAAGAAGGGGTGAGGAGTTACCGGAATTCCCAACGTGTCCGGTGGTTCTCCTGGAATTCCACGGACCCGCCACGTACCATCGTCAGACACCAGGTGATGCACCTCGAAAAACCAGCTATCAAGTATCACGCGCTCCCCGGATTCTTTGGAAGTCCCCCAGAGTCTTCCCGTGCAGGTGATCATAGCGGTGGATGGCTTGGGGCCATCCGCTACAATTTTTGAAAAGACATGGGTGCTGGAGATTTGGGAGTAGTGCGCGAAGAGATTCTCCCAAATCTTTCGCACATCGCCTTTCGTCAGATCACGGTAATGGTAGTCTTGCGCATAGAGTTGCATGAGAGCATCCAGGTCCCGTGCGTGGAGTGCCGCTTCGCCTCGATGAAAGGCAGCCAAGATGTCACCGACGGTTTCGTCATTGGCTTTGATCACAGCCCGAGAGTCCACGTCGATCCGGCCCAGGTCAGGGAGCTCTGACAGGCTGCAGCCCTGCACCCACAGGGTGAATCCCATAAGGACCACCGCTACAGTCTGTACTCGACTGGAGAGGGACTTCATGGTCCTCCATTCACTCCTTCCGGGCTTGGTTCAGAAGTAGTTTTGAACCGCCTACAAGATTACGACAATGCACCGAAAAAATCGATCCTCGCGGACGAGCGACCTCAATGGAAAGGTGCGGGATGCCGACGCGCAAGGCTGGAAAAGGGAGAGGGTTCGCAATACGAGATCCCTCAATGACGGCCGCACCGGATGCACCGCGTCTCCGGTCCCCCCTTCAATACTTCCTCACCTGAGCAGTATTGAACAGATCGCCGTCCGTCCAGCGGCATAACATAGGCGAAAGCAAATGAGAGAGTGCTTACCTCCTAACAAGACGGAGATGCCATGCGATTACACCCCGCTTCATGGCTCGTGATTCTCGGAATGGCGATAGCAGGAACCGCTTGCTCCTCGATGGGAGCCTCCAGCGGGGCAAGGGCGATCGATAACTCGACGCATCATCGCCTGACGAGACAACCGCAGATGGTCGTCATCGTCGAGGGGGAGCGGCGGCTGACGCCGTCCGAATACTCCCCGACCGAATCGGTGAAACAGACGATCCTCGATCTGCTCGCAATCCTGGGGAACGAGACTCTGCAGCAACCAGGTCAGTCTCAGGAACGCCGTCAACAAATCGAGCGCGTCATTAGATACCGCGTCAACTATGGGAAAATGGCGCAACGATCTCTGGGAGCCCTTTGGACGAGACTCAACGAACCAGAGCGGCAGGAATTCGCGAACCTGTTCGTGGAACTGCTACGGGACAGGGTCGCCAACAAGATCGACCAATATTACGACGAGCAGGTCTTCTATCTTCTTGAGCAACGCGAGGGCAACTTTGCCGAGGTCAAAACCAATTTGATTGGCCCCAAAGTTGACACATCTTTAGATTTTCGGCTGGAAAACCATTCTGGCACCTGGCTTGTGTACGACGTGATCGTCGACAGCGCGAGCATCGTGGGAAACTATCGGACACAGTTTACTCGGATTATCCGCGATAACTCCTATCCCGAACTTGTGGAAAGGATGAAGCAGCGGGCGCTGACTGTGAAATGGTTTGAGAAGACCGCACCCGCCCTCGTGCTTTTGCCGAGACCCGCGCCCGACTCTCGGTAGGGACCAGGCCATTTCTGGAACGGCCGTGCCCCCAAATCACGGTTGTCATCATAGGAGAATCAGATCAAGGCCAGAGGATGGCGAGCGGGATCACTTGGATTCTTCGCAAGCAAGGAAGCTGCTGCACGAGCGGAGAACCGTTCAGGAAAAACTCACGACCTCTTTGTTTTATCTCTTTCGCCACACGCCCTACGTCAATACTCATTACTGACTCCATTCCTTCTTCACCTCAGACAGACCGCCCAACGCGGCAATCCTTTCTGACCGTAATAATTTCCCTCCTTCATAACGACAGGGTGAGTTGCCGCACGCGGACGGGAGTCGCCTGGAAACCAGATGCCGTAGACGAGAACTCCCCGCCCGCGGTCAATGAGGGTCAGGTCTTGCTATCACACATTACCAGGCACCCTGGAAGGCATGGGGAGTTACGAATTCTTGGGGGTGCGGACCATAAAATGAACCGCTGACTCGCTTCGTCGTGGCACGGAACAGGCGTCACGGTTTATTCGCGACGACCTTCCCATTCTCCCACATATAAATGGGTGTCGGGTGCATACGCGCGGTCTTGCGAGCAACCTTCGATGCTCGGAGCAACGCGTCGCCAACTTGCCTGGAGAATTGGCTCGGTTTTGATCGTATACGTTTTGTATTCACGGTCTCTCCTCTAGCAGTCTCGGCCTTGATCCTGAATTGTCATAGATGGCCCATTTATCAGCCACGTCACGATAGAGCGACCAAAAATTGCTCCCACTTCGATTGAACCGACGTACCACGTCGGTTCGCGGCACATCATGCCCTCCTTGTCGCACCGGCGCCGCGATACGCCGGAGTGCCAGTTCCACAATGCAGTGACAGGAACACGAGTTCGATGCGAGAACCGCCGGCTTTCCACTGTCTTAAGAGCGGCGGTATGTCCGCCCGCTCAGAGTACTTTCAAACGCAAAATCCTGGCGGGCCTTCGCCAACCGTCTCAACTCGGTGAGCACAAGTCTTCCTCCGCGCCTCGCTGCCAGTTCCGGTCGAAGTGGTGAGAGTCCGGTCGCAATGAAGTCGGCATTCACGAAATGGAGGATTCCGCCTTCACGAGGGAGGAACTCCCGTGCGAAGGTGGTCTTAGCAGCACCGTTTGGCCCGGCAATAACAATACATCGAGGAGCACGAGCCGGTCGGACTTGTACGGATGGCATCGCCGCATTGTCTCTTTTTTTCATGAATGAGAGAAGCAGCCAACTGCGCGCCCAGCGATATCAATGGTCCCTCCAAGCTTGCTCGTCTCCCTCTCCCTCTCTTTGCATGTGACGACCTCAAGGAGCCTGGATGATCGGCTAACTGCGCGCGTCCAACGAGGGCCTCTGAGGCCGCGCGTTGCGCGAGGTGCGCGACGCGAGGAATAACGAGCGTCAGGTTTGCGCACGCCGGCGAGACGGTGAGCCGGCAGTGTTCCTGGCGCTCACTCCAGGCCGCCCTTCTCTCTCCTGACCTCTCTGGAATTTCTCCACTCCTCTCTGGAATTTCTCCATACGTATCGTTCGTCGCCCGCATCTCTCCTCTCGTCATTCGCACATCTGATCCTCACAACTGGCTGTGATTCATAACTTTTCCTGACGCGCACCATCTCCATCTTCCTCCGGCACAATCCCTGCTCTCCTCCTTCTCAGATTTCACCGGACTCGTACGTGATGCCCACTTCTATTTTGCTCATCGACGACAGTCCCGGCGAATGCGAACTGCTTCGCCAAGCCATGACGAAGGCGGGCTATCAGGGACGGGTAGAGGTGGCGCATGACAACCTCGGTGCTTTGACGCAACTCAGCCCGCACTCGCAGAGCGGCGAGCCGGCGCTCATTCTGCTCGATCTCAAGCTGCGGGGCGAGCGAGGCGTTGATGTGCTGAAGCAGCTAAAACAAAATCCGCGCTATGCGCATATTCCAATCGTGATTCTCACGAGTTCGAACGATGACCTGGACATTCGCGCTTGCTATCAGGCGGGTGCGAATGGCTATGTCGTGAAACCGGACCGGTTCGACGATCTCGTATCCCTCTCCCTGCATCTCTGGAAATTCTGGATCGAACATAACTGCACCCTGCGAATGGCCACTCCATGCTGACCCGCGCCGCCCTCAAAAACCCCTACGCGGTGTTTGCGCTCTGCATGATCGCGCTGATACTCGGCGGCGTGTCGTACCAGAAGATGCGCGTCGACATCTTCCCCGAAATCAAACTGCCTTCGATTCTCGTCACCACGTTTTACCGGGGCCTCAGTCCAGGTGAGATGGAAGGCGCCATCACGCTCAAGATGGAGCAACGGTTTGTCGAGGCGAGTTACGTCGAGCACATCGAATCGCAGTCGCTCGCCGGAATGAGTTATATCAAGGTCTTCTTCCAGCCCGACTACAGTATCGACTCAGCACAATCGGAGCTGACCAGTTTGGCCTACAGCATCATCCGTCTCTTGCCACCCGGGGTGTATCCGCCCTCCGTCTACAAATTCGGGGTCTCCAGTCTTCCGGTCGGCCTGCTCTCCATCTCGAGTGATTCCCTGGGCGCCAAGGAGATTCGCGACCTGGCCTACTTCACCGTGCGTCAGCAAATTGCGAATATCCCCGGCATTTCTTTCGGCCCTCCACTCGGCGGGAAAGTCCGTCAGATCACGGTGTTTCTCGATCAACAGCGGCTCCTTGCGCGCGGGATCTCGCCCTCTGAGGTCGTGACTGCGATCAATTCACAGAGCGCCATCATTCCGGCCGGCGACATTAAGATCGGCGACCTAGACTATTACGTCTATTCGAACAGCCTCATCGACGTGGTCGACAAGATCAACGACATTCCCATCAAGATCGTGAACGGCACGCCGGTGTTGGTGCGCGATATCGGGACAGCCGCCGACAGCGCCGCCGTGCAGACCTCGATCGTGCGCGTGAACGGCCGCGAAGCGACCTACATTCCCATCACCAGGCAGGAAGGCGCCAACACCCTGGAAGTAACCGACGGCATCCGGGCCAAACTGTCCCAGCTCACGGAAATCCCATCTGGCACCACGGTCAAGTTCCTGTACGATCAATCTCTTTACATTCGACAAGCCATTTCCAATCTGCAAAAGGAAGGTCTCCTTGGCGCGGGACTCGCCGGCTTGATGATCTTTCTCTTCCTGGCGAGCGTGAAAGCCGCTCTAGTCGTCGGCCTGGCTATTCCCCTCTCGCTCACTGCCGCGCTCGTCGCGCTCTATCTGACAGGCCAGAGCGTGAACATCATGACGCTCGGTGGATTAGCGCTGGTGATCGGCACCTTGCTCGACAACAACATCGTGGTGCAGGAAAACCTCCACCGGCATTTGGAAATGGGCAAGGATGGACGCTCGGCAGCGGAAGACAGCGCGACGGAATTGACCCTCCCGATTCTCGTCGCCACGATCTGCATTCTCATCGTGTACCTGCCGATCATGTTTTTTACCGGCATCATCAAATACCTCTTCGTCCCACTAGCCATGACCGTCGCCTTCGCCATGGTGGCGGACTATGTCGTCTCCATGTCGGTCACCCCCGTCGTGCTGGCTTGGCTCTATCAGGTCGGCCACGGCAAGAAAGCGGAGGAAGATTCGTCGGCCAATCAAGGCTGGTTCCGCTATGTGCTCGCGGTCTACGAACCGTTGCTGAAGGCGGGTGTGCGCTTCAAGGCCCTCGTGATCGGGATGGCCACCCTGGCCTTGCTGGGCACTGGCCTCTTATTGATCCCACAGCTTCATACCGAGTTTTTTCCCAAGGTCGACGCGGGTAATTTCACGATGCTGGTCACGGCTCCCGAGGGATCACGAATTGAAAAGACCACGGCGATCGTGGCGCAAATCGAGCATCTGGTGCAGGAGACCATTCCGAAAGCCGACCTGGAAGAGGTGATTTCCAACTCCGGTCTCTACTACGGCGATGCCGCGCGGTTCGCGCCGAATACCGGCAACCATACGGCCTTCGTCCTCGTGAACCTGGTGACCGGCCACGAGGGCCATACCGAAGACTACATCGGTGAACTGCGATCAAAGCTCAAATCCGCCATGCCCGGCGTGGAAGTCGCCTTTCAAACCGGCGGCATCATCAGCGACGTATTGAATTTCGGACTCAAGGCCCCGATCGACATTCAGGTCAAGGGCCCGAGCCTCGATATCATCAGGCCGGTGGCGGAACAGATTCAGCAGCGCATTGCCCAGGTACCCAACACGGTCGACGTACGGATCAAGCAAGGGAAGAGTTATCCCGAGTTGCACATCGACGTGGACCGAACCAAAGCGGCCTATTACGGCATCAACCAGAATCGGGTGGTCGTCGATGTGATCACCGGCATCAGCTCGAACCTGGCCCTATCTCCTAATTATTGGTTGGACCCGAAGACTGCCAACGGCTATTTCCTCCTGGCGCAGTACCCTGAGCAATCGCTCACCACGACGGAAGACCTGCTGAACATTCCCATCATCGGCGCGCGAACACCGTTGTTGCCGACCGCGAGTCTCACCGGCGGCGGCATGCCGGGCTCAACCCTGGCATTGCAGAACACGCCGTTTGCCGGACGGCAGATGGACCTCACCAGTGGGTACTATGCTTCAGGCGACGATCGGCGCGGGCCGCCCCTCTTATTGCGGGACGTGGCCTCGCTCAAGTTCAAAACCGGTCCCGATTCGGTGGACCATTACGACTTGTCGCGTTTGATCAACGTGTTGGTGACACCCGTCGGAAACGACCTCGGCCACGTAGCCAAGGACATTGAGAAGGTTCTGGCCGATGTGCCCCTGCCAAAAGATGTGACGGTACAACTCCGGGGCGAAGTGGCCAACATGCGCGGCGCCATTCAAAACTTCGCGCTGGCCCTGCCGCTTGCCGTGGTGTTGATCTACTTGGTGATGGTGGCGCTGTTTCGATCGTTCATCGACCCGCTGATCATTCTGGTGGCCGTGCCCTTGGGATGGATCGGCACGGTCCTGACCCTGCACTTCACGAATACCTCGGTCAACGTCGAATCGATGATCGGGACGCTCATGATGATGGGCATCGTGGTATCGAACAGCATCTTGCTGGTGGATTTTGCCAACCGCATGGTGCGCCATGGGTCAACCGCCGAACATGCCGTGCTTGAAGCCGGACGCCGCCGCATCCGGCCGATTCTCATGACCGCGCTGGCCACCATCCTCGGCCTGTTACCATTGGCCCTCGGTTTCGGTGAAGGCAATGAAACCATGGTGCCGTTGGCGCGCGCCGTGGTCGGCGGCTTGGCGGTGAGCACCCTCATGACGCTGCTGGTCGTGCCGGTCATGCATTGTCTTGTGCTCTATCGTCGGCAGCGTGTGCCGCTCTCGCCGACCGTCAGCGCGACCTCGGAGGAAATTTAATGAACGAACCGTCAATGACTCCTCGGCCGATCAGGGCCACCCGCCGGACAGCCCGATGGATAGCGACTGCGATCGTGCTCGTCCTGGTCATCGGCGGATTCCTCTATTGGCGCACCATCCGTGAGGTTGGGCAGCCGGTCCCCACTGGGTCACCAACAGCCGGAACCGCACCACAACCTGCCGAGGAAGTCATCGCGTTGCCGGATAACGAGCCGGTCGACGTGCAGGCCACGAAGGCAACTCGCCGCGATTTGGTTTACACGATCAAGCTGCCGGCGAATATCTCGCCCCTCTATCAAACCACGTTGTATGCCAAGGTGTCGGGGTACCTGAAATGGATCGGGCCGGACAAGGGCGACCGGGTGACCAAAAACCAAGTGGTCGCGATCATCGACGCCCCGGAAGTGGAAGAGCAATATCAGCAGTCGATGTCGGACTTCAAGATCAAGAAGCTGACTTACGAGCGGCTTGCCAAGGTCTGGAAAGAATCCCCCGATGTGATCGCGAAACAGGACGTGGATGTGGCCGAAGCGGCCTACCAAGGGGCGAGACACCTCATGGAGCAGCGGGTGATCATGCGCGACTACACGAAAGTCCGCGCGCCCTACGACGGCATCGTCACCGCGCGGTTTGCCGATCCAGGAGCGTTGATTCAAATCGCCACGTCCTCGGCCACGACCGCCATTCCACTGTTTACGATCATGGCACTCGACACCGTGCGCGTCTATGCGAATGTGCCGCAAGACGACAGTCCTTGGATCGTTCCCGGCAAGACTCCGGCGTCGGTCAAGGTGACGGAATTGCCCGGACGATCCTTTACCGGTACCGTCACCCGTTCCACCCTCGCGCTGGATCCCGCGACGCGCAGCCTCCTTGTCGAAATCGATCTCCCCAACGCCGATCACGCCCTCCGGCCCGGCACGTTTGCCGAGGTGTCGCTCGGACTCCGCGAGATCCCGCAGGCGCTCGTCGTGCCACCACAGGCGGTGGTCAGCACGCAGAAGGGCAAATCAGTCTTCATTGTCGAACAGGGCAAAGCCACGTCGGTCCGGGTGCAGACCGGCATCAGCGACGGTCGATGGATCGAGATTGCTTCCGGCTTGCGAGGCGACGAAGAAATCGTCGTGGTCGGCAAACGGAAACTCCTGGAAGGCACGCCGGTGCGCCTCTCGCCGTTCAACCTCCCCGACGCCATTTTGTCCCAACAGAAATTTGAACGGCGCGCGCCGGGGGGCATCCCGCCACCGTCGACGGCCGCCACGTCATCGACCTCGACAACACAGAAATAGGGAGACGACCATGAGACCTTTGCATCACACCACCTGCATGACGCTGGTCCTTCTGGCTGCTGCCGCATCTTTTGCCTCTACCACGCGCGCCGCAGAGATGGACAAGCCCGTGACGTTATCCCACGGCAGTTTCCTGGGGGTGCAACAGGCGGTTGAGATTGCCGTCAAGAATCATCCGATGCTCCTCGAAGGCACCGCCAACTTGAAGGCCTCGGAAGCCCGCACCGAACAGGCTCGCTCCCTCTATTATCCCCAAGTCTATGCCAATGCCAACACCGTGGCCGGCGCAGGCGTGACGAACCCACGGTTCCTGATCGGGGGCGGACTGCTCCGCGAAAACCAATCCACCTTTACGGGTGGCGTGATCGCCAATCAACGCATTTACGATTTCGGTTATACCAGCAACCTGGTCGAATCGAACAAACTGGCCCAACGCGCGCTGGGTCAAGACGTCAGCGCGAGACGCGCGCTGGTGCTGCTGTACGTCCAACGCGCCTACCTGACCAGTCTGAAGCGGCGCCGGCTGGTCCAGATTGCCGAAGAAACGGTTCGGGAACGAGGGCAGATCGCGGCCCAGATTGAAACGCTCTACCGCCAACAGCTGAAGTCGAAATTGGATTTCGACCTGGCCCATGTCGAGTTGGTAAACGCGCAATCGTTGTTGGTGCGAAGCCGCAACGATCTGAAATCCAGTTTCGCCGACTTGAACCGGACCATGGGTATCGCCGGGACCGACGACTATGTGTTGGAAAATATCTCCGTCGACGTGCGGCCTCAGAAAACCCTGGAGAGCCTGATCAATGAGAGCCTGTCGCACCCGGAAGTAAAACGCGCCAAGGAACAGACTGCGTCCGCGGATGCCAGGCTCACCGCAACCAAACGTCAGTACCTCCCGACGGTGTCGGCGATCGCCAGCGGCGGTACCTTCGATCCCTTCGACCCGCGCCAGAACCAGCAAACCGGCGGATGGTGGATGGCCGGCGCCCTGGTATCGATGCCGCTGTTCACAGGATTTTTGATCGAGAACCAAGTCGTGGAGGCGACCGCCAATAGAGAAGCCGCCTCTGCCGCCACCAGCAACATCGAACAGGCGCTGACCCAGCAGGTCACCAACGCCTACCTTGATACCCTGACCTTTGCCCAGCAGATCAAGCTGGCGGAGGAGCAGGTCAGAACCGCCGAAGAAGCGTTACACCTTTCCAAACAACGGTACAAACTCGGGCTGGGCACGGTGGTGGAGGTGACGCAGTCGGAAGTGGCGGTCACGGCGGCGCAGACGCGCCTGGCTGACACGCAATATGATTACAAGATTGCCGAGGTGACGCTGGCCTATACGTCCCAGGGAGACGACACCGGCCGGATTCTCTTATTGAGCCGCACTACGCCGGCCGCCGGTCCGACTGCGACAGTGAGCCGGGTGGAAGGTCCACGTCAGGCCGCCAACTAGCCGGGGACTGCTCATTCAAAACGCCGGATTTCGGCGCTCGACTGTCCGTGAGAAAATATTCAGATTGTGGCCGGGAAACACCTTGGCGAGGTCGATGACCAATTCGTCTTTGGTGTTGGCCAGGAGCGAGTCCCACAGGCTGGTGCGTTGACCAACCATGGCCTCGTCGAGATCGAAAAAGAGATCGAATCCCTTGGAGACGATAGGATTCATGGGGTAGCGTCGATCGTAAATCATGCCATAGGCCGGAATCCCGTACACGGTCTGCCAATTCCCGAGAATAAAATGCAGTTCAGTGCCTTTGACATAGAGGCCGCCTGACGTGATGATGCGCTTCACCGATGTTTGCGGTTGACTCAGGTAGTACGTCACGCGCTCGTTATCATGGGCCATGCGCAAGGCTTCCACCAGCTGCCGTTGCACCGCCGCCCGATGCTCCTGTACCGTGAGCCCCATCAACAGCCGACGCATCTGGTCATGAGAGAATTGGGCGGGATGATTGAAATGACCAGGGGGCCACTCCGGCAGCACATTGGCATCGATCTCGAGGCGGACAAAGTTGACGGGATCTTCGTACACGGTCCGTGAAGGAACCTGGGGGATGGCGCAGCCGGCAATCAGCGCGAGAACAATGCCACGTAAGGCGTAAGGCGTGAAGCGTGAGGCCGCAGTAACAAAGGTCTGAAAAACCTGCCGCCAATAAATTGCTCGCTCTCTCCCCCCCCTCACGCCTTACCCTTCACCCTTCACGTCACTCTGTGACCGTGACCGTCATTTCGACACGCTCCAGCGGATTGTCCCGCCCGTCGCGCTTGACGCCCACCACCTTGTCGACCACGTCCAGTCCGCTCTGCACTTCCCCGAAC
>JAJONL010000192.1 GCA_021323395.1 Nitrospira sp. | reverse complement strand
AGCCCTCTTTCGCCTCACACCCGGCCCCGTCCGCTCCCATTGAAGCATCTCCACGCCCAGTGCTACCAAGACCGATGCTATTGAGCGAAGCAGCAGAGGACACATGAATTGGGATGAAGTGTTATCAAACTGGCGGGACTGGAACAGCGAGGGTCAGATACCGTCTTGGTTTGTCAAATCTGTTGAACTCCGAAGTTCGCGGTAAACAGCTGCCCTGACTTGAGTGCACCAAAGACGAGGTGCACCAATTTTCTCATGCCGGCACCGATGAGGAGCATTCTGGATTTGCCGGCGGCACGCAAACGCGCGGCGAACACGTTGCTGACGGGGTTAAAACGAATGGCCACCATCGCCGGCATGAACAAGGCTTTGCGCAACCTCGCGTTGCCGGCCTTCGAAAGCCGCGCGCGGCCACGCACGGAACAGCCCGAAAGGTGCGGTCTCGGCGTCAGCCCCAGGAAGGCCGCCAGCTTCCGCGCGCGCTTGAAGCTCTCGGCTCCCCCTACACACGCCGGGGTCTGCGCAATGGTGGCCTCGCCAATGCCGGGAATGCTTTGGAGAAGTGTGTGCTTGGCGCGCAGGTCCGGATGGTGGTCGATATGATGGCGAATCTGGCATTTGAGCGCCGCCAGCTCCTCTGCCAACACCGCGATGACCTGCTCGATCGAGCCGCGCGTCCACGTCGGGGCGATCGCCAAGCGATTGGTCTCTTGCGTCAGCCTATGATTCAGCGCCTCGCCTCTGGCCACCAGCGCCTGTAACTCGCGCCGCTGCGGCACCGGCGGTTGCCAGGCGGCGGGGTGATGAGCGGCACAGAACCGCGCCATCAGCTGCGCATCGACGCGATCGGTCTTGGTGCGCGCGAGCACACTTTGCGCACTCCGTCGATGATGGTCCCTCCGTCTACCGCATCAGACGGTGAAGGCAGGAGCCTGCCCCGTCAGCGGGTCGCCGCGCAGATCTGCCGGACGTGGCCGCGCAGCCAGCGATGCGCAAGATCGGCATCCAACCGCGGGTGCCAGAGCAACGACACCGTGAACTCCGGCGTGGAGATCGGAAGGAAAAAACTATGCATTCCGGCGCGCAGGATTCCGGTATGTCGTTCGGGAACTGTGGCGACCAAGTCGGAGGCCCGGGCAAGAGCAAGCGCCGTCGCGAAGCCGCCGACGATCGTGACAATTTCCCGTTTCAACCCGAGCTTCTGCAAGCTTTCCTCAATCGGCCCCTTCTCAAGACCCTGTCGCGAGACGTAAATATGTCTACCCCCGGCATAACGGGAAGGCGTGATTTTGCCCTTGCTCAGCGGGTGCCCTATCCGCACGACACCCATGAAATGGTCACGGAACAATGCTTGAACGCGCAACTCTTGGGCAGTTGTCTGCTCTACTACTCCGGTTTCCAGATCGACAGAGCCATCGCGAAGTGGCGCGCTATCCTTATTTGCCTTCTGCACGAAGTGCAGCCGCACGCCGGGTGCTTCCGCGCCGACACGGGCAATGAGATCAGGCCCGAAGTTTTCCACGAAGCCTTCGCTGGTCCGCAGTGTGAACGTTCGGACGAGCTGTTTGAGATTGAGCTTCTCCGCAGGGCGGAGAACCGCTTGCCCCTCCTGCACGACACGACTGACCCGTTGACGAAGTTCGACCGCTCGAGGTGTGGGCACGAGACCGCGTCCGGCCCTCACCAAGAGTGGATCGCCCGTCGTCTCACGCAATCGCGCCAACGCCCGGCTCATCGCAGAGGGGCTCAGGCGCAGCCGTCGGGCGGCGCGAGCCACACTGCCTTCCGCCAGTAGTGCATCCAGGGTGACCAACAAATTGAGATCGGGTGCGGACATGCGTCGACCATAACACAGCGTGACCGAGATGTGGCGTCCCACGCACGAATAAAGTGCATATGATGCGTCTTCCGCCATGTCAGGTAGAAGGCTATACTTTTGGCAATTCGATTAGGGTCCTCCAGATCACGAATTGTGTGCGATTCAATTTATAGAAAGGTCCCTTATGATGGATGCACAATTTTGGCATGACAGGTGGGCGAACAATGAGATCGGGTTTCACAAGAGTGAAGCCAACCCGTTGCTGGTGAAGTATTTCACTGAGCTTGCTTTGGCAAAAGGCAGCCGTGTCTTTGTGCCGTTGTGCGGCAAAACGCTGGATATTCCTTGGCTGCTTTCCAACGACTATCGTGTTGCCGGAGCTGAATTAAGTCCAATTGCCATTGAGGAATTGTTTGCTCAGCTCGGAGTAGAACCAACGATCACGAGGAACGGTGGGACAGATCATTACCGTGCGGACAATATCGACATCTTTGTCAGCGATATTTTCGATGTGACGAGGAAGGTGCTTGGTCCGGTCGATGCGATTTATGACAGGGCGGCACTGGTAGCCCTTCCCGAGAACCTGCGCATTCAGTACACCGAGCACGTCACAGAGATAACAGATCACGCGCCGCAGCTACTCATTTGTTATGAGTACGACCAACGCGTGACGGAAGGCCCTCCTTTCTCAATCAGCAACGAGGAAGTCCGTCGACACTATGGACATCGTTACAATTTAACTCTCCTCACCAGCGCAGATGTTCCTGGTGGACTCAAGGGGAAATGTACGGCAACAGAGCATGTTTGGTTGCTACAAAAGGGCTGAGGATGTTCAAGCTACTCACGATAGGACGAGATGAGGCACAATCGGGAAGTAAGGCTCTGGCACCTTCGATTCGGTGGATACTCGCCAGCCTTTCGTTATCCACGGGACGAGCATCGCCAATGTGAGCTTGCCGACGTTGGCACAGGCGTTCGATGCCTCCTTTCAGCAAGTCCAGTGGGTCGTCATCGCGTATCTCGTCGCTATTACGACCGTGATCGTCAGTGTGCGCCGCCTCGGTGACATGACCGGCCACCGGCGGCTACTCCTGATCGGTGTTTTCCTGTTCACCGTAGCCTCCGTCCTGTGCGGGCTCGCTTCCACGCTCTGGCTGCTGATTGCCGCCCGCGCGGCGCAGGGTCTCGGAGCGGCCATCATGATGGCCCTGACCATGGCATTTGTTGGTGCGACGGTTCCCAAGTCAAAGGTCGGCAGCGCCATGGGGCTGCTCGGAACGATGTCCGCGATCGGCACAGCGCTCGGCCCATCGCTCGGCGGCATTCTGATCTCCGAACTCGGCTGGCGGGCAATCTTCTTGGTCAATCTGCCGCTGGGTTTCCTGATTTTTCTTCTCGTGCACCGATACCTACCCATTGATAATCACCGGCAGAAGACTGATCGGGCCGGGTTCGACCATCCGGGTACGCTGCTGCTTGCTCTGACGCTCACAGCCTATACGCTCGCCATGACGATTGGACATGGCAGCTTCGGACCGCGCAACATGGCGTTGCTGGTGGCCGCCGTACTCGGAGCCGGCCTCTTCACGTTCGCCGAGACTAGAGCTGAATCACCGTTGATCCGGCTAGCGATGTTCCGCAATCCTCTGCTGAACGCGAGCCTCGCCATGAGCGCCCTCGTCTCGACGGTGATGATGGCGACGCTGGTGGTCGGGCCGTTCTATCTCTCCCGTACCCTTGGGCTCAACCCGGCTCTTATAGGGCTTGTGTTGTCCGTCGGCCCTTTCTTCGCCGCGCTGACTGGCGTACCGGCCGGTCGCCTTACGGACCGCCTTGGCGCCCAACGCATGACCATCCTTGGTCTCATCGGAATTGCGGCCGGATCCTTCATGCTATCCATGATGCCGGCGACGCTCGGGATCTACGGATACATCGCCCCCTCATCGTCATCACAGTCGGCTATGCCTTGTTCCAGACGGCCAACAACACCGCCGTTATGACGGATATTCGCCCGGCCCAGCGGGGCGTCATTTCAGGTCTGCTCAACCTGTCCCGCAATCTCGGGCTGATCACCGGCGCATCCGTCATGGGCGCTATATTCGCGGCCGCCTCGTCGACGGTCGACATTACAACGGCGCCTCCCGATGCCGTTGCCACCGGCATGCGGGTCACGTTCGCAGTCGCGGCGATTCTGATCGGCGTCGCACTCGCCATCGTGGTTGCAACGTACCGCTGGACTTTGCGCAGCTGGGCGGTTGTTCCGGTAGCAGAGTTATAGGCGGAGAAGAACGATTCCAGGGTAGGAGGTTGTCCGTCCCACCAATTGATCACCGACGAGAGCCCATTCACGTGACACAAATATTTCCAGGTGCGCAGCCGCCGATACCTTTCTCGCCCCATCCCTTGCCTTGGTGGGTCGAATGCGTGAAGCGTCGTACGTCGCTCGTCGATTGCGAGCGGCAATCGCCCCGGATCGCGAACCGCGCTTTACCTGACACGAGCAACGTTGGCCAATTGCGCCACAATAGACTAGGCCGGCGATAACAAGTAGAATCACGTCCGGTGTTTTCGTCTTCCTCGCACGATGTCGCAATCAATTGGCCGGTTGTACCTCAGCAAGCGGGAACCGGCACCCCCAGGGAGCTACATGCAAAAGACCCGCATCATCTGCACGATCGGCCCCGCCACGGACTCCTACGAGATGTTGCAGAAGCTGTACGAGGCCGGCATGAGTATCGCTCGTCTGAACATGTCCCACGGCGACCACGAGTCCCACGCCAAGGTCATCCAGCACATCAAGACACTCAACCGGAAGGTGAAGTTTCCCATCCCCATCCTTCTGGACACGCAAGGCCCGGAAATCCGCACCGGGGACCTCTCCAACGAGCTTGATCTGCGGCAGGGCGACATCGTGTCCGTCAGCACGCGCGGACCGATGGACGTTGAAGAGAGCTCCATCCAGATCAACTATGCGGACTTGCTTGATGCGGTCAATGTTGGGGACCGGATCACCGTGGACAACGGGCTGATCAATTTCGAGGTGCTGGAGAAGCACGAACGCCACATGCGGTGTCGTGTCTTGGACGGTGGGCTCTTGAAGAGCAAGCGCCACGTGAATCTCCCGGGCGTCCGTGTCAATCTCCCGGCGATCACGCAAAAGGACACCAAGGATATCCTGTTCGGCCTGGAACGGGATGTGGACTTCATCGCCCTGTCGTTCGTGCGCGAGGCCGGGGATATCCAGCAACTCAAGGCACTCATGGGCGACAAGGTCGGGAGGGTCAAGATCGTCGCGAAGATCGAGGACCAGGAAGGGGTCCGAAACCTTGAAGCGATCATCAAAGAATCGGACGGCATCATGGTCGCGCGTGGAGATCTGGGCGTGGAGATCAACCTGGAAGATCTGCCAAATGTCCAGCGCACGATCGTGCGGTTGTGCGCCGAGTACGGAAAACGCGTGATCGTGGCGACCCATCTCCTCGAATCTATGATCCACCATCCGCATCCCACCCGTGCCGAGGTCACCGACGTCGCCAACGCGATCTATGAAGAAGCCGATGCCGTCATGCTGTCCGGGGAAACCACGGTGGGAAAGTATCCGGTCAGGTGCGTCGAATTCCTTCGCAGGATTGCGCTGAAATCCGAAACGATACCCGGATTGCAATTTGCGAAACACTTGCGCAATGCGGGCAATAAGCAGCAACTGGCGGCGGCGGCCGTGCAGCTCGCCGAAGGGGTCAAGGCCAAAGGCATCGTCGTGATCACCAGACGGGGACTCATGGCCGACCTGGTCGCCAACTGCCGTCCGTTCGCTACCAACATCTACGCTTTTACCAACATGAGCCAACCGCGACGGACCATGATGCTCAATCGCGGGGTTTCGCCCTTCAAAATTGACTTCAGTTCGGACCCTGAAAAGACTCTGCAAACGGCGTTTCGGATTCTGAAGGACCGAGAAGCGTTTCAGGTGGGGGACAAGGTCGTGATCATCTCGGACGTCCTGGCCCAGCAACGGGTCGACTCGATTCAGATTCGAGATGTCCCCTCGGACGACATCCCGCCCGACGCATCCTAAGGGACAAAGGAGCCAGCCCTACATCTAACTACTCTCGGCGCATGGCAGCCCGGTTCCTCCACCCTGCGCTCCTCACGTCCCATGGCGATGGACCAGGCTGACACTGAAAAAAGTAAAATGTTCCAGTTGGTCTGCGTGCAATGACCCTTCGTGAAAGGAGGGCCATGGCTACTTATGTGATGCTCTCACCTGGACGGATCAGGAGATCAAGAATGTAAAAAACATGAACCTGTCTCAAAATCGTTTTAGCAGCATCGTGATGGATGCGAGTTGGACAAAGCCGAGAAAGTTGGCCGCGTAATATTCCCAGCGGACGAGCAAGCG
>JAJONL010000191.1 GCA_021323395.1 Nitrospira sp. | reverse complement strand
TTATGCACCTCACCCAGGCCTGCAGGGGTAGGAAGCTGCGTGTACCGATCTGTGCTCCTCCCCTCTTGCATCACCGATGAAGCCCGAGTGCACCACTGACAAAGCCAAGCAGGTTGAAGTGGCGCTGAGCGCCATCACCGACAGGCCGTTGGCGACCCCTGAAGATTTTTTTCAGATGCTTGTCCAGCACCTGGCGGAACGGCTAGATGTGCGATACGCCTTTGTCACGGAATGCACGGACGCCACGAAGACCCGTGTGCGCATGCTGGCCTTCTGGAGCGGAGATCGATTCGGCGGTAATGCGGAATACGGGCTCCGCGGCACCCCCTGCGAACAGGTGATCGGCGGCCAGGTCTGTGCTTATCCGGAACGAATCCGGTCGCTCTTCCCCGACGACAAAGATCTCGTGACTCTGTCCGCCGAAGGCTACCTCGGCGTGCCGCTGCGCGATTCAAAGGGCCAGATCCAGGGGCATCTGGTGCTCATGGACGATAAACCGCTGGCTCCCCAGCCGCACGAGATCGAGTTCGTCAAAATCCTGGCCTCACGGGCCGGAGCCGAGATCGAGCGTGCGCGCACCCATCAGGATGTCTCCCGCCTGAACCAGGAGCTGATGGTTCTGGCCGACATCAACCGCGCAATCAACCGGCATTTGAACCGCCATGACCTCTTCGGAACGCTCGCCGCGTCATTGAGAACCTTGGTGCCGACGGAACGGTTCGGGATCGAGCTGCCGATCGAGGGAGGGACGAAGTTACAGGGCCACATTCTCAGTCTGCGACGGGAAGGCGTCGCGCCGACGGAGCCGTCGATTTTGCCGGTTCAGGGCACGGCTTGCGACTGGGTCATGCAGACCCGCGACTGGGTCGTGACCGGCTCGCGCGCGGAGCTTCGGGAACAATTTCCTGTGACCTGCGACGTGATGGGGACGATCGGCATGGAATCCCTGATCGCCCTACCGCTGGTCAGCGGAGGCCGGTCACGCGCCGCGTTGTTTTTCATGACGAACGAGAAAGACGCTTATCGTGGTCTGCGTCGGGAATTTCTGGAGCAAGTCGCGAACGCCGTGGCAGTGGCACTGGATAATTGCCTCACCCATGAGGAGCTCCAGCGCAAGTCGGAAGAAGCGCTGGCCCAAAGCGAGGAACGGTTGCGCGATCTGTTCGACGAAGCGCCGATCGCCTACGTGAATGAAGGCTTGGATTCGAAGTTCATCCGTGCCAATAAAATGGCCATGAAGACCCTCGGCATCACGCCGGACCAGGTCGAAGGCACGTACGGCGCATCGTTCATCCCCGATACGCCCGATGCGCAACGGCGCCTGAAGGACGCGTTCGAGTCCATCGGCAAGGGCGTCAACACGAGCGGCGTCGTGCTGGAACTGCGGCGCAAAGACAACGGCAAGCCGCTGTGGATCCAATGGTGGTCGAGGCCCGACCCCAGCGGCACCTACACACGCACGATGTTCGTCGACATTACCGAACGCGTGCTGATGGAGCAGGAAAAGGCCCGCCTCGAAGCGCAGAACATCTATCTGCAGGAAGAAATCAAAGGGAGCCACAACTTCGAAGAGCTGATAGGCAGCTCGACCTCGTTGAAAACAGTTCGCAAGAACGTGGAGCGGGTCGCCCCCACCGGTTCGACGGTGCTCATCACCGGCGAGACCGGCACCGGCAAGGAACTGATCGCCCGCGCCATCCACAACTTGAGCCCACGGAAGGACAAGCCGTTGGTGAAGGTCAATTGCGCGGCGATTCCAGCCGGCTTGATTGAAAGCGAGCTGTTCGGCCATGAGAAGGGCGCCTTCACCGGCGCGCTGACGAAGAAAATGGGGCGCTTCGAAGTGGCCGACAAGGGGACCATCTTCCTCGACGAGATCGGCGAGCTACCGCTGGATCTGCAATCCAAACTGTTGCGCGTGCTGCAAGAAGGCGAATTCGAACGCGTGGGTGGCACGCAGACATTTAAGGTGAATGTGCGAGTGATCGCGGCGACAAATCGGGATCTCGAACAGCAGTCGAAGACCGGTCACTATCGGCCCGATCTGTATTACCGCTTGAACGTGTTTCCCATTCATTTGCCCCCGCTCCGCGAACGCGAGGGCGACATTCCCATGCTGGTCCAATATTTCGTGCGCAAGTTTGCCACAGACTTCGGCAAGAAGATTGACCGGATTCCGGAGCGGATGATGTCGGCGCTCCAGCGATACCAGTGGCCGGGCAACATTCGCGAGCTGGAGCATGTGATCGAGCGTGCGGTGATCTTGAGCGAAGGTCCGCAACTCGAACCGATCGAATGGCTCTCGTCGTCGAACGGCAAAGCCGGCGAGGGGAAGACGCTGACGCTCGAAGAAATGGAACGGCAGCATATCGTCGATGTGCTGGAGCAGACCAACTGGCGCGTAAGCGGTGAGAAGGGCGCGGCTAAAATCCTCGGCCTCAATCCCACCACGCTCGAAGCGCGCATGAAAAAGCTGAGCATCTCGCGACCGGCCTGAAGCGCGTATCTCGTGAAGCGTCGTGCGTAGTTCGTATCCCGCCCTCATTCCTTGCCCCCATAAGCCCTACGCTATCAACCATCAGCTCCTATCCTCTGATCAGCTGCGCTTCAGGGTCGAGGAGCGATGACTTCGATTCCCAACATTTCGTGACCCTCCCAATATTTTGGGAATCAGTCAGCCGCCTCCGCTCTGATTTCCGTTCAGGCGAACCCCTATCTCGTCTTTGTCCATCAAGCACTTAAATCGTTTTGCTGAAGGCGCGATCGATGTGGCATCACCGTTGCTCCTTCCCGGCTCATCATACGAACACCAAGGACGGGAGAGACGATGCTCAAGATTACGAAGATTCAAGAAAGCAGGAACGACGTGTTCCTCAAGTTGGAGGGCAAGATCACCGCACAGTGGGCCGCCCTCCTCGACAGCGAGTGTCGGTCGCTTCTGCGACAGGACAAAACCGTGCATCTAGACTGCTCCAATGTCGATTTCATCGATGCCAGGGGAGTCGAGGTCCTGAATGATCTTCCCCGGACGCAAGTCACCCTTATGAGTACTCCCGGTTTTGTGACGAAGTTGCTGCAGATCGGAGGCCAGCCATGAATGCGGATCTCACCACCTATACCGAGTCCATTGGTCATAACCCATCAATCAGCCGGGGTTCACAGACGGTCACGCCGTCCGGTCTCACGACGGGCGAGGGCGCATTCATCGAGAGACTCCGGCGCGGTGACGAAGGGGCTTTCGAGGAACTGGTCAACCGACAGCATAGTACGCTCCTCCGGATGGCCATGGGCTATGTAGCCGATCGGGAAGTCCGGTCGTCGCTTCGCACCTGGATCTGCGGGATTCTGATCCACAAGGCCAAGGACCGCGGCGTCCGCGAGAAGCGGCATACGACCTTCTCGGATTTTGAGTCGTCCGGTGATGACAATGGGGACGCGGTCGATCCCTCCCGCATCCAGCAGAGCGGCGAATGGGCCGGACATTGGGCATGTCCGCCGCAGCCTTGGGACGACCAGACGCCGGAGAAACTACTCGCCAACCGGCAAGCCGTCAATGCGATGCAGCGGGCGCTCGAGGCCTTGCCGGCGATCTTAAAGGAAGTCCTAATTCTCCGCGATGTCGAGGGGGTGGAGGCTCAGGAA
>JAJONL010000190.1 GCA_021323395.1 Nitrospira sp. | reverse complement strand
CATGAGAGTCGAGGGTGTGATGAGGAGCCTCATGTTCAGTCGTGATACCGATACAGGCGTTACCCAGGTCCAGGCCCTCGCGCATCAACGTTTGGTTCAATAGCGCATAGTGGGCATGCGAGTCGGTCACCGGCAGGAGCTGCTGCTCTTCCGCAAGACGAATGGTATAGACCTGTGCGGCGGACGTTTTCAGCAGGGCCAAGCCATATTCGAACTCATAGGCCTCTTCTAGTGTGAGGGAGGGTCTGGCGAGACCTTGGACTATGGCAACGGTATAACGGCGTTGAGCCCGAGACGCTTCCAGAAGACGCAGCAATGCCGCCGGGCCCGGCACCAGGGCCTCACCCATGCGCATGGCATGCGTGAGTTCGAAGAGGGCGCGCCAGCGAGGATCGCCAAGGTCTCGGTCCACAGCAGCTCTCGCAGACGGGTCGAGCGGACCACTCACGGAGTAGCCTTGCACCAGCCGGCCGCTTTCCACGAGGGTAGGATGATCGTCTCCCATGCGATCCTGGTAGGCCATGGTGCCCATCAAGGGTGTGAGACGGAGGGCCATGTAATCACGAAAATGAATCGACTCGTATCGCGTCAGCATCGCCTCCAGCGTCCGTGGAGCGCAGAGATGGAATGGGTGGAACAAAACGCTGCGTGAACGTGTGGGGTTCATGCCGTGCAATCGTCAGGCGAGGGGCGAATCACTCAGAAGCATCATCTACCAGTTATCCATATCGATGACTTCAGTCGCATCCCAGAGGTTCTTCAGCTCCGCGTCGGCAATAGCCTTTTCGCGATCCGCATCGGTGTCTTCACCAAATTTCTTCATCTGAACGCGTTCCTCGCCGGTTTCCGAGGCAATGGACTGCTCAACCGGTTGCCGTCGTCGACGTTTACTCGGATCCATATTGACTGGCATGGCTCGTCCTCCTGTCAGGCAATAAGTCTCCCCAATGTCGGGGTGGGAAGTCAATGGGAGACACCTGCTTCTGGTAGCGCGAGACTCGCCAGCAGATCGACCGCGACGCTATCGGCATAACGCCGGCCGCGAGCGGTGAGGCTGATCTGTTCGCCGCGACGATCCAGTAGGCCGTCGGCAATCAATTCCTCGATCTTGCGAAGGAGCTCTGGGCGTGCCAGGGGCCCCCTGTCGGCCAGAGATATGCCGTCGGTCATGCGAAGCCCAAACACGATTCGTTCGCACAAATCGTCGGCGGGCGCGAGTTGTTCGGATTCCTCCACGGGAAGCGCGCCGTTGTCGAGCGCCTGGTTGTAGACGACGAGATCGCTCACATTTCCAAAGCGGCGGCCTCCGACATAGGATTGCGCGCTCGGGCCCAGTCCCAAATATTGGCCGCCGGTCCAGTGGAGGCAATTATGCCGGCTGGCATATCCAGGTCGACTGTAGTTTGAAATCTCATATCTATCGTAGCCCGCCTGGTTCAGCATCTCCTCGGCCAGATCTTCCATCTCGTTCTGAAGGACCTCGTCAGGGTCCGGCACAATGCCCTGTTGAACGGCCATCTGGAGTCTGGTGCCCTCTTCAATGGTTAAGGCATAGCAGGAGAGGTGCGTCGGAACGAGCGCACTGACGGCCCGAAGGGATGCGGCCCAGGTGTCGATGGTCTGTCCGGGCAAGCCATACATGAGGTCGAGGTTGATATCGATAAAGCCGGCCTCGCGGGCCGCAGCGACGACCTGAATAGTGTTCAGCACCGACCCCGGACGACCGACCTGCTGCAATTCTTGTTGGTCCATGGATTCGGCTCCGAAGCTGATCCTTGTGAAACCGGCGTCGCGCAGCTGTGAAAGTCCCTCCAATGTCACCGATTCGGGATGGGCTTCGACCGTCACCTCCGCATCATACGCCAGGCCGAAGATATGCTTGGCCGTCAAGAGAAGGCTGATCAGTTGTTGGGGCGCCAGCGTGGTGGGGGTGCCGCCACCGAAGTAGATCGAATCCAACGGCTGCTCACCAAAGGGGCGCCGTTCACCGTAAAGACGCATTTCAGTCAGCAGCGAGGATACGAAGGTGTCCGCCGCGCGTGGCCGGTGGATTTCGAGGTAAAAGGCACAGAAATGACAACGCTGGTGACAGAAGGGGATGTGTAGATAGAGGCCTCGGCCGGTGGTCTGGAGCATGCGCGCTTAGTTCCCTTCTGAAGAGGGTGGAAACTCGCGCACCATGGCGACCTCAATTTCATCCGCAGCAGATATGCCGCGGTTGCGAACGTGGGCCTTCCATGCAGGATATTCCCGCAAGGTCTCGAACAGCTGTTTGATCATAACCGGTTTGATCTGCATTTCCCATTCGCGGAGCCACGCATACTCATCATGGGGACCCTCATAATCATCGGGAAATTGAGCTTCGAGGCTGATGCGAAACAGGAAGGATTTATCTTCTGACCACATGTGCGGACTCCATGGGCTGATGATTGCGAAGTGTGACCGACCTTACTTATAATATTTTACATTCTAGAGGAGTATACCCCATGCCCATCTTCGAGTACGTCTGCCAGGAATGCAACCATCGCTTTGAGCTCATCGTGCAGGGGAATGTCGTACCGGCTTGCCCTGCCTGCACCGCCACGAAGGTCGATAAACAATTTTCCGCCTTCGGTGTCGGCGCGACCGGCGGATGGCCTGTCACCTCTGGATCGGGCGGCAGTTGCGGGTCTTGCGGAGATCCGCGTGGGCCTGGCTCCTGTTCGATGAATTGATGGCGTGATAGGCCTACCATGGATGATCATGAAGAACAGGCCCGCCGCGCAATCGGGACCCTCCTGCAGTCGGACCCGCTGATCAAATTGTTGCAAGAAGTCAGGTTGGGACGGATGAAGGCCACCGATCCCGGCTTGCGGGCTGTGACGGAATCATGGGTTGGAGTCTATGCGCAGGTGTTGAAGTCCCAGTCGTTTCATCCCACAGTCTTGGCCCGTCTGGATCCGGTGCCTCGTCTTGAGGTACTCGTCGAGACAGGCGTCTTGTCCTGGGACCATCCAGCCATCAAAGAACTTCGCGAGTTGTTTGAACGGCTCAGGGATTCCGCCGCATAGTCACAGGACCGCACAAGACATGCGGCTGCCAATCGGCATGGCCCTCCTGTGGCTGGTCTATTGCGGACCAGCCACAGGCTTGGCAGAAGACTCACTCGGTATCCGGCCTCTGCATAGGGGGCTGGAGGCCGCACTGGCCACCCTTCCTCCTCACACCAATCTGCTTCTTGATCGTGAAGCGATCGAGCGATTTCTTATCGAGTTGGAGGATACACCGCCCGACTGGCTCACGGTGTATGGGCGGGGACACCACGATTCCGACCATGATGAACGACTGTTTGCGCTGAACCGCGAACGTGATGCGAGGCGCGAGGGCAAGGCTCCGTTGGGATGGTTGGTCGCGTTTGTGTGGTTTGGCGAGTTGTCTCACTTCGACGAGCAAGTCGGCGGATTTCGAGTGGCGGTGGGGCCGAAGTTGAATCCGACCGGCTGGGGCGATGTGCGATTCAAACATGAGGATTTGCCTGCGACGCTCGGGGCGCTTGCGGGAGCAGAGACCACGCGCCTCAAAAAACTGCTGCGCCAGGGAGTTCGAGTGGACATCGATGTGCTGATGATCGGCCGTCTCATTCCGGAGGAGTCGCTGATCTATGACTTTTCTCACGAGGAGAAAGGGCGGGGACTCATCATGCCGGTGGTGCGCATCGAAGCCGTGGAGTTTGCTCTGAATGAGGTTCAAGCAGGCGGGAGTGATCGTCACGTCTTCTGAACAGGCGACCGTCAGGGAACCTGTTTCAGATGCGGGTAGGCGTGATGCATGCAAGAGTCGCAAACCGCTTCGGTGACTTTTGAGCGAACCTGCC
>JAJONL010000189.1 GCA_021323395.1 Nitrospira sp. | reverse complement strand
GCGAAACCCAATCGATTGCAGTCAGTGAAAATCAGACGGTGCAAATCCTCATACCGGGAAGCAGTATCTTTACCGGATCGAGCACCAACATATTCAATTCTCTGCGTGATTTGCTCACCGCGCTGGAGGGCAACGACCGTAACGGCATCCAGACCGGTCTGGGGAATCTTGACCTGGCCACCGCGCAGATCAGTGACGCACAGGGGACGGTCGGAGCCTTGGGAAATCGGCTGCAACTCACGCGTGATGCGTTGGATACGGCCACCCTCAGCATTTCGAAGGCCATCTCGGACAACCAGGATGCAGACCTTGCCACCGCGATCACCCAACTCCGGCTGCAGGAAGTGGCCGTGCAGGCTTCCAGCCAAGCGTTCAGCCGAATCTTCGAGAGCTCCTTGCTCAACTACCTCCGCTAACCGCCTCAAGTTCACATCCATCCGAACCGATACAGCCACATCGTATCCACAGCCAAGGAAGGCTTACATGCTGGTGTTATCTCGACGTCGGGGAGAAGGCGTCACCATCGGTCCGGATGTCCGCGTGGTGGTCCTCGGAATCAAAGGCGGGCAGGTAAGGCTCGGGATCGAGGCTCCACCCAGGGTAGAGGTGCATCGGGACGAGGTCCATGCGAGGATCCAAGAAGAAAATCAGATCGCTGCCGGACCGGGCGCCATTCCTCTCGAAGCCTTCCGGCAATTATCGAATAAGACTGGGCGGCGCGGAGTCTGAGGTGAAGGCATGAAGGGTGAGTCGACGAGGTTTGGGACGTTCGAGGTCGCGGACAATAGCTTGTTGACCTTTCCCTCTGGGATTCTTGGATTCCCGGAATGGACTCAGTACGTGCTGCTCGATCATGACACGGATGCGCCGTTCAAATGGCTGCAATGTATGGAATCTCCCCAGCTGGCGTTCGTCGTTCTGGACCCGTCCTACTTTAAGCCGGATTATCAGATTCAGATCCCCTTAGATGCGCTGATTGAAATCCAAAAACAGGACAGCGACGAGTTGTCCGTTGTGACCGTCTTGACCATCCCTTCGCATGATCCGAGTGCCGTGACAGCCAATCTTCGAGGTCCATTGGTCATGAATCACCGCACCAGACTCTGCAAGCAGTTGGTGCTCTCCGACGATCTGCCGACCCGCTACCCTCTCTTTTCCGAAGCGACGCCCCAGCGACCCTCCAGCGATCGTCCGGTCCATGCCTCCGCCTGTTGAACCGACATCTGGCCCACCTCTCGAACGGCTTTCGAGAAACTTCTTTTCGGATCGGGTCTCTCAACGTTGCTGCCCTGTGCGGCGCGGATCTGACGCTGGGTGAACGAACGAGAATTCAGGGGATCAAGCCTGATTGATCTGGCGGGTCAGGACTTCGACAAGTTGCTGGATGGTCCGCTCCAATTGCAGGAGCAGGGCCGGAGCTTCCGACAGCGTGCCCAACCGTCCCGTGGCTTCCAGTTGGCTCGCAAGCAATACCACATCCGGCGCACAGAGGTTCCCTGCAGTACCTTTCATGGTGTGGGCCGCGCGCTCCAGCTCCACCCCATCGGCTCTCGTGATGGCGACCTCGATATCATGGATCATGACTCGATGGCGATCCAAAAATAGGCGGATGAGTTGATCGAAGAGTTCGGCGTCACCGCCGATATTCGCCAGCATCGTGCCGGCATCGAACACACTGGTATCGCTCTTGGACATCTCCCGGGGCGGTGAATGGACAGGAGGCTCGATCTGTGGCGCGATAGGGGCCCACCGCTGCAGGATTCTTCCGAGATCATCCGTCCTGACCGGTTTTGACAGATAATCATCCATGCCGGCCGCCTTGCAGCGCTCGCGGTCTCCTTGCATGGCATTGGCCGTCAAGGCGATGATGGGAATGTGGGGGCGATCCCGAGAGACATCGGGTCGCTGCTCCCGATCTCGAATGAGGCGGGTCGCCTCGTATCCGTCCATCACCGGCATCTGGCAATCCATGATGATCGCCGCATACACCTCTCGCTCAAAAGCCGCCATTGCTTCCTCACCGTTCGAGACGATGTCCGGTTGGTAACCCAAGCGCTCGAGCATCCGAACCGCGAGCTTTTGGTTCACCAGATTGTCTTCGGCCACTAACACACGAGGCCGAGTTCGCTGCTCGGCCAACGTGTGTCGTGTGATGAGCGCCGGAAAAGCCTGCGGGACGTTATCCGCCCCGGGGGCCGGAACGACCGCCGCCTGCTGTAGCCCAAACACGACACGCAGGCAACCCTGGAGTTGATCATGGCGAACCGGCTTCGTGAGGTAGGCGTGAAACCCGGCCCGGCGCGCTCGTTCGGCATGGCCCGGCTGGAACAGTGATGTGAGCACGATCAACCGGACCGCAGCCACTTGCGGATGTGATTTGATCTCCTGCGCGAGTTGAAGACCATCCTTTCCCGGCATCAGCATATCGAGTATGGCCACGGCATACGGCCGGCCCGCTGCGACGCCCTGATCGAGCATGCGCATGGCCTCTTCGGCATTCTGTGCCTGATCGTCCTCCATGCCCCATCCCGACACCAGATGATGGAGAATCGTTCGGTTCGATTCATTATCGTCGACAATCAGGATACGTCGACCGGCCAGATCAATCGACGGCACGATCGCCTGAAAGCACACGGCCTGTTTCTGGAAGGTCGCGGTACACCAGAAGGTGGTCCCTTGCCCCAGTTGGCTGCGCAGGCCCACCTTGCCGCCCATGAGTTCAACCAGTTGTTTGGAGATGGAGAGGCCGAGCCCGGTCCCGCCGTATTTACGGGTGGTAGAACTATCGGCCTGCGCAAAAGGTTGGAACAGACGCTCCTGCACATCTTCGCTGATCCCGATGCCGGAATCCGTGACTTCGAATCTGATAGTCACGCCGGCAGGGGAGTCGCTTTCAAGAAAGGCCTGTAATGTTATGCCTCCGACCTCGGTAAACTTAATGGCATTGCCGACGAAATTGGTCAGGACTTGCCGCAGCCGGCCGGGGTCGCCACGCACGGCATTGGGCACGGCGGCATGCACGAGCCCGGTAATCTCAAGCCCCTTTCGCTGCGCGCGCTCGGCAAACTGCGACAGCACGTCTTCCACGGTTGTGCGGAGATGAAAGTCCAGGGTCTCCAATTCCAGTTTGCCCGCCTCGATTTTGCTGCACTCGAGCACATCGTTAATAAGACAGAGTTGGGCCTCTCCGCATTGCTGAATCGTGTGCGCGAAGGAACGTTGTTCTTCGGACAGCGGCGTATCCAGAAGGAGGCTGGCCATCCCGATCACGCCGTTCATCGGCGTGCGGAGTTCATGACTGATCGTCGCGAGGAAGGTGGATTTGGCATGAGTGGCCGCTTGAGCCTGTTGAAGGGCTTGATCCAATTGGCGGTTACTCTCGCGGAGGTGATCGGCCGTGTCATTGAGTGCGCGATGGGTCGCATGCACTTCACTGAGGTCGATCGCATAGGCTCGCACGAGATCATGACTGGGCACCGGACAGA
>JAJONL010000188.1 GCA_021323395.1 Nitrospira sp. | reverse complement strand
TGATTCTGTTGGTCGCTGCTGACATCGCGAAGTTCAGGCCGCAGCTGAAGCGCCTCCAGCAGTTTCGGGGCCCACCGATGCAACTCCTCGGGATCGGCGTCTTCCAACGTATATTGAAACTGCGTGCGGCTGACTCGATCTTCGACCGTGAGGTCCTGGATCGGCTGCAGGTGCAGCGTGATCCCGTCTACCTCAGCCGCGCGCGCTTCCAGTCGTCGAAGGATGTCGTGGGCTCCGGCATCCCGTTCTTGTAAGGGTTTCAGGTTGAGATACATCCTTCCGCTATTGAGCGTCGTGTTGGTCCCATCGACGCCGATGAAGGATGACAGACTTTCGACCGCAGGGTCCTCCAACATCGCACCAGCCAGAGCCTGCTGCCGGTCGACCATCGTCTTAAACGACACGGTTTGCGGCGCTTCGGTGATGGCCAGCAGCACCCCGGTGTCCTGCAGCGGAAAGAAACCCTTCGGAATCAGAATGTAGAGCGCCACCGTCAATACCAGGGTGCCGGCCGTCACGACGAGCGTGGCCGTCTGATGGCGGAGCACCCAACGCAAACTGTTCCCATAACCGGCGATAATACGATCCAAGAAGCGTTGCGACGCCTGGGACAACCGACCTGGTTGCTGCATCTTTCGCTCGCGCAACAGCCTGGCGCACATCATCGGTGTGAGGGTCAACGACACCAGCGCCGAAATCAGGATCGTCATGCTCAGCGTCACGGCAAATTCGCGGAACAATCGCCCCACCACATCTCCCATAAAGAGCAGCGGAATCAGCACGGCGATCAAGGAGACCGTCAGGGAAAGAATGGTAAAGGCGATTTGCTTCGATCCCTTCAGCGCAGCCTGAAGCGGCGAATCTCCGCGCTCGATATAACGCGCGATGTTTTCAATCATCACGATGGCGTCATCCACGACGAACCCGGTCGAGATGGTCAACGCCATCAAGGTCAAGTTGTTCAGGCTGAATCCCATGAGATGCATCATGCCGAAGGTCCCGATCAGCGAGAGTGGAACAGCTGCAGCCGGGATCACCGTGGCGGATAATGTCCGCAGAAAAAGAAAAATCACGAGTGCCCTGCAATTGCGGCAAGAGGCGTTTGACCCGGTCGACGACTTCGATCACATTCGTTCCCGGTTGACGCTGGATGTTGACGATGACCGCCGGCATATCGTTCATCCAAGCGGCTTGCTTCGTGTTTTCAACATCGTCGATCACATCCGCGACATCGGACAAGTGCACCGGAGCCCCGTTTCGATAGGCGATGATCAGCGCCTCATAATCCTTCCCGGCGAACAATTGGTCGGTCGCGTTGATGATCGAGGCCCGGCGGGGGCCGTCGAATCCACCTTTCGCCTGATTCACGTTGGCGGCAGCCACCACGGAGCGCAGATCTTCCAGCGTCAGGCCGTAGGCCGCCAAGGCGCGCGGATTGGCTTGGATCCGCACAGCCGGCCGCTGGCCGCCGCTGATGCTCACCAGACCGACACCGGAAAGCTGCGAGATTTTCTGCGCAAACCTGGTTTCCGCCAGGTCTCGCACCTGGGGCAAAGGCAACGTGGCGGAGGTCAAGGCCAGGGTCAGGATCGGGGCATCCGCGGGGTTGACCTTGTTATAGACCGGCGGGGTCGGCAGATCGCGCGGCAGGAAGGTAGCGGCCGCATTCATCGCGGCTTGCACTTCCTGTTCGGCCACATCCAGGTTGATCTCAAGACTGAATTGGAGGGTGATGACGGAACTGCCGCCTGAACTCGCCGAGGTCATTTGATTCAAGCCTGGCATCTGCCCAAATTGGCGTTCCAGGGGGGCCGTGATGGAAGACGTCATGACATCAGGGCCCGCGCCGGGATAAAACGTCACCACTTGGATGGTCGGATAATCGACTTGGGGAAGGGCGGACACGGGCAACTGGCGATAGGCAACGGCACCCGCAAGGAGAATCGCGATCATCGTCAGGACCGTCGCCACCGGTCTCAGGATGAAGAGCCGCGAAGGGTTCACGTCCGCTTCCCTTGTAGCGGCTGCCCTGGTCCCGGCGCCGGCGCCTCCGGGCCGGCCGGGGTCGGTCCATCGGTTGGTCGCAGATCGACCTTGCTGCCTTCACGGAGTTTCTCCGTCCCGTCGACGACCACCAGTTCACCGGGGGTCAATCCGGAGTCGATCGAAGCCGATTCCCCCTGGGAAACACCCACGGTTACGGCGCGCACCGCGACCGTCTGATCCGCATGGTTCACGACGTACACGAAGGATCCCTTCGGCCCGCGTTGAACGGCGGCGGACGGCACGAGGGTCGCGTCCCGTTTGGTATCCAACAACAGCCGGGCATTCACAAATTGATTGGGGAACAGCTCACTGTCGTCGTTCGGAAAAACGGCCTTGAGGCGCACGGTGCCGGTTGTCGGATCGATCTGATTGTCGACGGTCAGCAGGGTTCCGGTGGCAATTTTGCGTTTCTGCTCGCGATCGAACGCTTCCACGGTTAGAGTCTGCCCTGCCTTGAGCCGATCGAGCACCGCAGGCAGGTGATCTTCAGCCAGCGTGAACACGACCGTGACCGGCTGCAGTTGCGTAATTACCAGCAACCCGCTGGGGTCGTTCGCGCGCACGATGTTCCCCGCATCCACGAGACGCAACCCTACCCGCCCGTTGATGGGCGCTGTAATGCTGGAGTAAGTCAGCTGCAGCTTGGCATTATCAATCTGTCCCTGGTCGGCCTTGACGATCCCTTCGGACTGCCGCACCATCGCCTCTTGCGTATCCAGCTGCTGTTTAGGAATGAAATTCTGTTTATAGAGGTCCCGATAACGCTCCAGATCCAATTGAGCATTCTTCAGTTGGGCCTGATCGCGGGCCATCTGCCCTTCCACTTGGGTCAGCTGCACTTCGAATGGACGCGGATCGATTTGCGCCAGCACATCGCCGGCCCGGACCGTTTGCCCTTCCTTGAACAAGACCCGCATCAATTGACCCTCTACCCGGCTCTTCACGGTCACGGTATTCAGAGGCACCACCGATCCCAGGCCATTCAGGTAGATGTTGATGTCGCCGGTTGTCGCCGAGGCCGCCACCACCGGAGTGCTGCGCGGACTGGCGGCGGCGCGCTTCTCCGCGCCGCGGGGTTGCGCCTCGCCGGATCTGGTCATTAAGGCGTAGGTACCCACGGCGAGCAGACAGGCTGCGGACAATCCGATAAGCCACCGCTTCACCGAGGTGGCCAGTGATATCGACTCAGGCATGCCGCTATTCCTTCCGTCCCATTGTATCCTGCGCTGAGCGCAAATAGTCGCGATTCAATTGCCAGCGCTGTTGAAGCTGGACATGTAACCGGTCCAGCTTTGTCTGCTGTTCCGGCGACAGCTTCGCCTTGAGCGCTTCCATGCCCAGACCGAGGATTCGATCGATGTCGGGTTGATGCCGGACCCGCACCTGTAAAATCTCAAGATGCGCGTGCTTGACGATCGGTTCGATCTCGGCCTGCTGGGAGGGAGCCAATGACAGTTCCTGCGTCAGCCGCTTCATGATCCGCTCCTGACGCCCAACGGGTCCCTTGTCCCACCGATGCTCATCCTCATACTGATAATAGAATGAGGTGCCGACGACTCCCATAAGCGCGCCGGCAAGAAACAGCACGATGAGCCCGGACCAGAGGGTGGTGCGTGACATGTCTGGAGTCTCCTACTCTGCGATCGGACTATTCTTCAATCAGAGGCGGGCCGGCATCGAATTCTTCCAGCCATGCGGATGGGACCGGCTGCCGAGCGGTATAGGCGACCACCGACCCGGCAAATACCGCCGCGACCAGCGCAGCGCCTGCAGCGGCCCGCCACACAAGGGGTTCCGCCCAGGCCAGCATGGAGGAATAGGGATGCGCGGCGGCATCTTGCCGGACCACTCGCATAATTTCACGCGCCCAGTCCTCTCCAACGACAATTTCTCGGCCTGTGCGGTGCGCCTCTGCGAGCAAGCGCTCCACTGGTTCGATAGGGGGGTTACGATGTCCCGTCATGGTGCTGTGGCTTCCATTCTTGAAGAAATATCGTTCGAAGTTTCTGCCTGGCCCGGTGACACCGCACCTTCACGTTGATCACGCTCCATCCTAACAAGTCGGCCGCGTCGCGAACGGAACGACCGTCGAGATACACCAGCGTCAAGACCACGCGTTGTTCCGGAGAAAGCTGCCCGAGCGCCCAGTCCAACACTTCTAACGATTCTCGCCGATCGGCCTGATCACGAAATTGGGCGTCCGATTCCGAGGCGAGCGCCCGATCGAGCCATCCTGCCTGGTCCGCGGTCAATGTGCTGAGGGGAACATCCGTCCGACGGTTTGCCCGCCAAAAGTCATAACAGGTTCGAACCGCCAGACGAGACAACCAATGTTCGAAAGGCGCCTGCATCGAGAAGCTTGACAGACTCCGATAGGCACGCACGAATACATCATGCGCGACCTCGGCGGCCTGGTCTGCAGGCACGTGGCCGCTCACAATTTTAAGCACATGCTGCCGATGCCGGGTGATCAGTTCCGCAAACCCGTCGATCTCGCCATGCAAGACCCGTTCGATAATCTCCGTATCATCGGACACGAGT
>JAJONL010000058.1 GCA_021323395.1 Nitrospira sp. | reverse complement strand
GGGCGGGTAAGAAGGTCGCCTTTTTGCGCATCCTGCAGGCTATTCTGACACCCACACGACAGCTGAACTGGTCGCGGCGCAATGATCGAGTTTTTCTGCAGCCTGCTAGAGTAGCGTGCTCAGTGCGCCGCTTTTCTTGCCCGCAAACGTTCCGCTTGAACCTGAAGAATGTGACGAATGATCAGTTCCTGATCATCCCCTGCAAGCTCGAGAAACTGCGTAGCCACATGATATCCTGATTCCTCCCCTGCCCGCGTCACACGGGTAATACGCGCCGTCGTCTCAATCATACTGAACGGAGGGAGGATGAGCTTGAGCGCCAAGATATCTTCCGCTTGGAAGGGCCGAGGCGTGTGAAACCCGACACCACCGGCGCTGATATCCACGTGGGTCAGCCGGGCAATTTCGACGCTTCCAGGATGACTCTTCGCCAACGATTTGAGGATCGTCTCGAGCATCCAGTCTATTTTGGACACCCAGGGTGACAATGGAGACTCTGCGAAGGCCTCGCCGGCCCGACCCAATAAATCGACGGTTGGTTTGGAGACAGCCGTGGCAATCGTGTCCTCGGTCGCCGCCGGCAGATAGGCATGCATCACCTCTGCGGGTTCGTCGAACAGCCGGTATTCGAGGAGCAACCGGTCATCGATGCGCAACCATTCACGCCGATCTTCATTCTTTGTTTCAACGATGGGGGGTGTGCGAGAAAAATCCCTGGGGGCGGCCATGAAACGCCTCTTCTAAGGATGTCGGAAATCGGTGGACTCTAAATGCCTTCAGGGGCACGACTTGAAGCAACCCACTGTTCGAACCTTTTCGCCGCAGGCAGACCGGCATGTACGCAGGAACGCTCCCTCCACGGCATAGCGAAGGAGGAATGAACATATCGAATACGCAACGCATCCTCGGGTAAGAGAAGAGAGAGTGACCAGCGCCCTGATCATTGAACGGCTGGGGCGGGATTTATGCCTCACGGTGAATCGCGCCCTCTGTGGCGGATACATGCCCCGCGCCTTCTCGCAGACGTCGAAGCTGATGTTGTATCTGGGCATTGTCGGCGAGCAAGCTCGAGATCGCGGCTTGCGCCACCAACGCGGCCGCACGGATTTGTGCGTCGACGGCCATGATACGTTGCGCCACGGGTGGATCGAATACGGCGGTTTGCAGGCTGATGCCTCGCCTTGCATAACAGGCCGCGACTCGGTCCCAATCGCCTGCTTGCGAGGCCTCAAGGGCCTGGCGAGTGAGAATCTCGATGGATTGAGTCTCGCAGGGTTGTTGCGCCGAGGGTTGGTTACTTGCCGGCATGGGCCATTGCTTCCTGGCGAGCGACGACCTGCCAGCCTTCCCGCAAGGTGCTCAAACAGCGAATGGGGCCGTCCAGGTGTTTGCCGTTGTGTCGAAGGTTGGCCTGGATGCACTGTTGGACCATGTAATCATACAGCCGGTGTAAGGAGACCGCGATCTCCCCGCCCCGCTCAAAATCGAGGACGCTGGCCAATTCTCCCGCGATCGCGATACTGCGATCGAGGAAACGAGCTTTGTCCTTATAGTTATTGGTGAGAATGGCCTCACGAGCAAGTTCCAACGACTGAATGGCGGAGTCATACAGCAACACGATCAATTGCACTCGATTTGCGGTCATCACGTGAGTCTGCTGATAGGCACTGGCGGCATTGGCAATCATGGTAGACCCTATAGGTTATCGCAGCTGCTGAAGCGCGCTGGTTTGCGCTTGCATTTGTTGGAGCAGTCCGTCCAGAGAGGCATACTGCAATCGAAGGCGCTCTTCATATTGACTGGAGAGAGTCTCTTTGCGCGCAATCTCCGCAGTCATTCGGGTGATTTGGGCTGTGATCGCATTTTTCCGGATGGTAAACGCCCCGGTATCGACGCTATCAAGGAGATCAACGACTTGCGTGATTTGTTGGGCGATACCGGCCGACGTCGGGTGGGTCACGAACAGAGATTTGGTGGCTGCATAGTTGCTCGCGAGGGCCGAGTCCAACTTGGCCGCGTCAATCGTCATGGTGCCATCGCGTTCTGTTTTGAATCCGATTTGGCCTACCGTCTGGAAGCCCGCGGCCCCGCTTACTTGAGTGGTGAGGGCGCTCCGCAATCGCGTGAGCACACTTTTTGCGGTGCCTTCATTGAAGAAATCTCCGCCGGTCTTCGTCGTCGTATCGTAGGCTGTGCGCTCGTTGATGAATTTGACGATGTCATTGTACGCAGTCGCCAAATTCTTAATATTGGTTTTGACGGTTTCAGGGTCAGCATTGATGTTGACCGTGACGGGATCGGTCGTCGTCTTCGATTTCAGTGTCAGCGTGACATCCGGGATGGCATCGGTGACGACGTTGCTTTCTCTTTGAATGGTGATGGGGGTCTGATCCGGATCGCCGATGACCAGAATAGCGTTTTGCCCCGCTTGCAGGGTGTCGGAGCCGCCGGTTCCAGTGGCGTTGGAGAAGTCGAGTGTCGTGGTGTCGGTCACGATCGAAATAGCATTGGCCGCGCCTGAAGTGGTTGCCGTTAGGGTCAATCGATAGGCCGGGCTCGATTCTGTTCCGGTATTGATTACGGAGGCGGTGACCCCGGCTCCGAGATCATTGATAGCCGACCGGAGGTCATCGAGTGTGGCGCCGTCATTGAGCGTGACGATTTGATTGGCGCCCGATCCAACCTTGAAGGTGAAGGTGCCGGCGCCTCCGGATACGATGGCATCGGTGGTGCTGGATACCGCCTTCGCCGCTTTATTCGTGATTTGATGGGCTTTGGCCAGTTGCGTGACTTGAACCGTATAACTGCCTTTTCCAGCTCCTGCGGAAGCCTGGGCATCCAAGACGTCGGAATCACTGACGGTGCTGGTCGATTGGTCGAAACTGCTGGGCAGGCGTAGTTGACTCGCGGCGCTTTGAAGGGCGAGCAGTTTTGTTCCAAGCTGCCCGTAATCAGTGAGTTTCTTCTGCAGATCCAGCTTCGCCGCGGTCAGTTTGTCGATCGGCTGACGTTGGACCTTGACCAACTCAGTGACGACTTGGCCAAAGTCCACGCCATTGCCTAATCCTCCGAAGCTAATCGCCATGACATCCCTTTCATGTCGGGTACACCGCTATGCCTTATGGTGCAGCAAAAGCCCGGTTGGTGCCTCCAAGCTTTTTGCAAGATCGAGCACTTCCTGTTGCGGAATCTGGCGGATCACGGTGCCGGATTCCCCATCCATGATCTTGACGATCACCCGTCCCAGTTCCGGATCGACCGAAAACTCCACGCGGGAGTCGGCCTTCTGAAATACCTCGCGCACTCGCGCAAGGGCCTGGTCGAGTTCTTTCTTCGTGACCTCACCTCCAGAGGACTTGGGTTCGGGGACCCGCTCCTCGATGTGGTTCCGCACAGCACTGTGCTGTGGAGCATTCTGGCTCGTTGCCAGAATGGCAATGCCGGATTGTGTAAGGATCTGGTTCCTCGTGAACAGGGAGGTTTCTTGAGCGATGTCAGCATCGCGAATCCGCGAGTCTGCTGCGGTGAAGTTCTCTGCCGTCACCGTCAGATTCTGAATGGCGGCATCGAAACGGCTCTGAATCGACCCGTAATTTGCACGAGCGGTCGCTACGGAGCTGATCGCTCCGTCGATGTTGGAGAGCACCGCCTGCGCGGCCGCCGCGGTCGACACACTCGCTCCAGTCAATCCGACCGATGCGACATCGAGGTCATCCAGCGCCACGGACAAGGAATTGCCCGTCCCGCTCTTGAAGCCGACGAACACCGAGAAGGTGTTGCTCGCTCCGCTCAGGAGCGCTTGACCGTTGAATTCCGTCGTCGTCGAGATTCGATCGATTTCAGAACGCAACGCCACGAATTCCTGATCCAGGTACGACCGTTCCGTCGTTCCGACCGTGCCGCTGGCCGCTTGAGTGGCCAATTCACGCATACGGCCCAACAGGCTTCCGATTGAGGCAGCGGCGCCGTCTGCGGTCTGTGTCAGGCTGATACCGTCCCCCGCGTTCCGGGTGGCTTGGTTGATGCTGCGGATCTGCGCCCGCAAGGTTTCCGAGACGCCCAACCGCTGCGCGGCCAGGGACGAGATGTTGGTATTGACGACTAATGCCATGACGTACTTCCTCCTGAAGTCTCTGCACTACACTCCCGAACATTCGCCAGCGTCCGTGCCGACGAGCTGGTCCCGAGGCTAGATGAAGATGTGCGCACATCCTCGCTCTCCCTGTGACCGTATCGCTGTGCCCCTTATCGGCGCCCCGCGAAGAAGACTTAAGTGGCTCAAGAGGCACAAGAAATATCTGTAATGAAAGCCAACTTCGGCCTCTGCACTGTATTGAGCTATAACGAATATCAAGCGGCTGGAGGAGGGCCAGACAGGCGAGGCAATAATTCATATTCCAACAAATCGGCGACACGTACGGGATCGGCGCTGGAGCGGGCCGTCAGGAGCTCGTGGATCCAGGGGAGCAGTGTAGCGGGTGACAAGCCGGCCACACCATGGCTGGCGCCGGCCTCCAACATTTCCGTGTAGTCAGCCAAACGTCCGAGCCAGGCATCGATCGTTCCGACCTGACCGGTTCCAGACCGTAACGGGAGGAGGAGACTTTGTCCATCGCTTCTCAGCTGGCCTGCAAAAGACTCGACGGCATCTTTGGCTTCTGTAATGATGCAGCGCAAGGATTTGGACAGGGCCTGCACCGCTCCCAGATGTGTACCCGGTTGGTTCAGAAAAGCCGGTGCAAGGTCGCGATCGCTGATCGCTTTGCCGCCGATCGTCAACGAGGTCACGATTCGATGCTGGGCCTGGGCCTTGTTACTGATGGCTGCCAGGATTTCCATGACAGAGGTCTCATCGGGCAACTGCCATTGTTCTTCATCAAGAGTAATGTGCATGGCGAAACCCTCCAGAAAGACGTCCAAACCCGGTCACATTTTGCTGCTAGGCCGATCGTGCCATGGGGAGAGCGGGTGACCTCCCACCGGTGTTGCGAAGTGAACGAAAATAACCAGCGACTGTGGCAAGGCGTGTCTGCCATCGTTGATAGGTCGCGAGCCGAGATTGCACCATGGTTATCAGCTCATTCCCATCATCGTTATGGGTGTCCCGTAACAGTGCTACTGCGAGGGACGCCGCTGACGGACTTTGCAGACTGAGGGCCACAGCCCGTTGACGGGCCTCGCGTTCGCGCAGTTGTAGCTGCTGCAATGCGGAGACAGGCAGAGGATGCTGTTTGGACAAACGGACCATCTCTTGCGCATGTGACACGAGGGTGGTCGCCAGGGGTGCGAGGCGTTGGAGAAGACGCGACGCATCTTCCCAGTCGGACGGCCTCTCCTCAAGTGGTGGGATCTGACATGAAACGCCGGTAAATTGTTCATACCAAAACCGGCGCCAAAATCGACTGTACCAGCTGATCAGAGGATCTTCTCGTCCTGCGCAGAGCTGGGCGTTTCCCAACCCGTCTTCATCGATTCGAGACCGATAAATCTTCACCCCGGTTGTCATGCGAGGAAATGTGGCACCGGTCAGCACATGTCCACAGAGGGCGGCAATCTGGTCCGGCACCAGCCGATCGTTGCAGGCGTGATGAAAACAGACCTGATCGAATCCGCAAGGAGCACAGGGCATATCCGGTTGCACGATCCAATGGCCTGGACCATAGGGACCGGTCTCGTGAAAGTCCACATGTCCGACCGATAGATCGACCACCGGGGTCCCTACCCCAACCGCCAGGTGCATCGGTCCGGTGTCATTCGTCAGCAGCAGCCGGCATTGCGCCAACAAGGCGGCCAATTGAGGCAGAGTCGTTCGGCCGATCGCTTCGCACAGAGGACTGGTTCCGCCTGCCTGTCGATAGGTTCGCTGGGCGATGAGGCTCGCGTTCCGCTCTTCCTCGGTGCCGATAAACACATATCCGACGGTTGTCTGCCGACTCAGACTGGCCAGGGTCTGGCCGAACAACTCAGGCCGCCAAGCCTTCATCGCATCGCTGGCACCGATCTGCACGGCAACCCAGGAAATTTCGTCTCCTCCATGGGGCGAGAGAAACTCGCGCGCCCACTGTTCTGTATTTGGAGGAACGGTAATCGACAGCGGCGCGAAGGGCCCCGGGCCGCTTCCGCCCAAGGCATAGATGTCGACCAAATTGAATTGGTTGAAGGAGCGTTGAGTATGGACGTCGGTCAAATAAGCCATCCAGGGATTATGAATCGCCACGTCTCCATCTTTCGGGGCCGCGATACCGCGTATTTCCTTAGCCCCGACGTAGGAGGCCAGAAGTCCGCTTCGTCGGTTGAAGGTGAGATTAATCGCTCGGTCATACTGCGCTTCGACCAGTGGCGCGGCCCATTTGGTCATATCCTGAAAAAGCGTCACCACATCCTTCGCTTGCGCCCGGCTGTCATCGACCAAACCATGAAAGTCGTAGGTCACAACCTGCCGTAGATGCGGCAGGAGGCATGCCACCGACGCGAATCGTTTGTCGACCACCAGATCGACGGCGGCCCCCGGCCATTCATATTGCAGGCGCTGCAACAAGGTGCCCATTTGCACCAAATCGCCTATCCTTGTGATGTTGATGAGAAGGACTTGTTTGCTCATACCAAATCGCGTGTCTCGCTCCGATATTCATCCAACATCAGCACCATCAATTCTTCTCGCTTGAGGGTGGCCGATGGCCCTTTGGAGCGAATCTGTGCCGCGAGATCTTTCAGCTCGATGCGTCGGCCTGCGGGGCATTCTTTGAGCAGGGATTCCAGGGGCAGATCGGCGGCGCAACGAGAGCGCAGAGCTTCCACCCGTCGATTCCCTCGGAGCACCGCGCCTATTCGATCCGGCTGAGATAAGCCGATCTGCGCCAGTAAGTCTTTCATGCGGTGCACATAGGTATGGGCGCTCATGACGCGCGCCTGTGCAGCAGCGGCCATCGCCTGCCGAGCAGAAGGATCCGCCAACCAATGCTTCACCTGGCCAGGGACTTCATCGAAAGATCGGAAGGACACGATTTCCTGTGGAGTAAAGAATTCCGACAATAATGAACGATGGTCAACCAGTTGAAAGGCCCCGCAGGCCGCCAATTCAAAGGTGCGCGGATTGACGAAATCAGCTTGCGGGTCCAGGCCGGCGCCGGTGGTGGAATGCAGATTCAAATTGATGGTGGTCGCATTAAAGACCTTCATGCAAGTGGCCGTATCGATTCGTGCGCCGTTCAATTGCAGCACGGACTGAAGTTCATCGGCGCCCTCCCATTCATTGCCCCAGAGTTTGAATGACCAGGGTTGGCGCAGCAGTAGAGGAAAACATCGCCGGCGATTGGCATAACCCGCGCCGACGAACGAGACGTCCGACCCATAATGCCGTCGGTCTTCGTCGGCCAACGTTATTGGCCCATGCACATCCGGATCCGCCGCCATTGGTAAGTAGCTGACGTTCCTCGCCCCGGCCTGGCGAAAGGCCTCCAGGCACTGCCCTTGCTGAAACACAAACCAGAACTCGTAGCCGGGCGCCATCTGTTGCCAATAGGTGAGATGACGATAGTTTTCGACGAACCACATGGCCGTGACAAATTTCTTCTTGCGCAGATGTTCCAGGACCGGCGACGTCAACGGTGCCTGGGCGAGCGACAAGACAAGGTCGGGAGGAGACTCCGCCAACGTGGCCAAGGTCCATTGACTCAAGACCTCCGCCATGCGGCTCTGCATCAGCTGCCGGTTGCGCGTATCGTTCAGCGTTCCCATGATGTCGTAACTTCGCGCATGGACACTGTGATCGATCCACTGGACCTTATGGCCGAGATTTTCCAACGCTCGTTTGACATACCCGGCGATCGGAAGGGATCCGCCGTAAATCGGTCCCACCAGCGCAATAGTCAATTGCCCCCCCACCTGGCGTGCGATACCTCGGCGCAGGGCCTGTTCAAAGTCACTATGGAACTCGGCTTCCGACTGAGATGCCGGCGCATAGGAGAGGCATCGTAGCGGCCGACCGGTCGCGGTCAGTGTTTGTGCGATGTCCTGCGGCGTGCCAGAAAACCAGAGAATCTGATCGCTCCAAGGCCCGAGCAGACGGGCGGAGAGGGCGTCATGGAACTCGTCCATATCGGAAATCAGCACAGCGACGGCAATGTCTGGTAAGAGCTTCTTGCGAAGCGCTTCCACATGGTAGAGCAGGCCGATCCCTGCGATGACGATGGTCTCTCCGGCCTGGCAAGCCGGCGCATGGCTGTCGGCCCAGGTCTCGGCATCACGCAGCGGATCGTAGGCGCTATGAATCCACCGTCCGTCCCGCCGAGCCGAGGGTGAGCCGTTACGCGCCGATTCGATTGTGAGGACTTGGCCGCGAGCGGCTTTGAGGGAGGCGGCCAGGTCCGGGTACCTTGTGGCCAGCCTCATGACATTCTCTGTAAAATGGTTCATGCGGCGACCGAATCATCTAAGGTGGGAGAAAGCGCGTGCCACACGGCGGCTCGCTGGTGATCCTTTGCTTGTGGGGCAGACCCGTCATCGAAAAAGACGCCCCAACGATCCAAGTGGCTCTTCCAGAGAGACCAACCAGGCGCGGCACGACGCCCTTCGTCACAGATCAATCCGATGCTTTCCTTGATGGGCCAGCTGTCTGGTTGGCTCTGCGTGGCATACTGATAGACCCAATGCCCGTCCCCATAGGGACCGGTTTCATGGACCCGGGCACGCGCAAAATAGAAGCCCATGGCACGGCTTCTCACGGCGGTGGCTAAATGCAGCGGTCCGGTGTCGGCTCCGATCACCCAAGGACACCTGCCGAGCAGGGTCAGTAATTGGCCCAGTGTCGTGCGGCCGGTCGTGTCCCATACTCGCCCCTGCAAGAGGGCCGGCGTAGCTTCCAGAATCGCCTGTGCGGCTTCACGCTCCTGACCGGTGCCGATCAGGACGACCTGTCCATCGTCGATCTGAGTCAGGAACGCCCGTATCCAGGATGTCCACACCTCAGGAGGTAGGCAACGCGCGGGGTCCCCTGCCCCGGTCACCAGAGCCACCCAGAACCCCTTGCGCTCCCCGATGCCGGAGAGATCTTCCGGAAGCTCGACTTCCTGTCCATCCAAGATCGGCGCGCGGCCCCTTGGCCTCACGCCGCACATGCCGCACCAGGCATCGGCTAAATGAACACGGTTTTCCCCCCGTTGCGCCACAACCTGCCGAAGATACTGAGCCCATGGGCTCAGGCCGTGGTCTGCTTGCCTGGCGTGACTCGTTTCCACGGGGTGATGAGATAAAAGGTGCGCCATCAAGTGGCCTCGCGCATGTTGATTCAGGTTGTAGATCCGATCGTAGCCCTCCGCTTCAATAGCAGTGAGGTACGTCTCCACCGAGCGCAAGGTTTCAATAGGATCGTGCGACCACTGATCGGCCCAGGTACGCCATTGCGCGCCATTCCAAGGAATGAGTCGATCAATGGCTCTCGTCCCTGCAAATGCCGGCGCCAAAGCAGCGGAGCAGAGAAGATCCAACGGTCGGTTCGGATATCGTTCTCGTACCGCCTCGATCGCGGGAAGCGACTGCACGAGATCTCCCATTCGCGCCAGCTGAATGAACAGGGCTCTGCCGTGCGAAGAAGAATTAAGCAGCATGGTGGGGGACTCGATGTGCCGTCGGTTCGGTTAGGCTCCGAGCAAGTTCGTCCAAGCCGTCGAATGCAGGGTCGAGGGCTTGCAGCATGTCATATTCCCGTTGGGCCTCCGTCCGACGGCCCGATCTGAGCAGTACCCCGGCGAGGGCAAATCGCAGCGCCATGTTACCTGGATTACGGATGAGAAACGTCGTGAGGCGGGTGCCGACGGCATCCCACCGTTCGAGGGCTGTTCCACAGCGCAGTAGCCAGTGCATGCATTCTTCGTCATCCGGCTCATTCGCGCAGAGCGGCAGCAATATGTTCCAGGCTCTCTCCCAATGATGGGTTCCCATCGCGGCCATGACCATGCCCAGCGAGGATTTGCGTGGATCAGCACCGGACATCTTGGCTCGTTCAAAGGCGCTCTCGGCCTTGCCATATTGGTTCTGTTGCATGGCAACAATCCCCCGCAACAGCCAGCCCTCTCCATGCGAAGGGTCACTCTCGTGCAGCGCCGTCAGGTGGGTTTCGGCCTCATCGAGAGAGCTCGTTTCGAGCGCATGTTTGGCGAGTGCGATGCGGCCATGCGGATCATCTTCCAGGGTCAGCACACGTTGCCAGAAAGGAATCGCCAACTGAGGAGCGGCGATGCCGTGGCACAGGAGGGTCGCCCAGCGGAGAATCCAGACATCGGCCGGCCATTCCTCGACTCGTTTCAAGATTTCGATTACCCGCTCATGATCCCGTCGTTGTGCGGCAGACTGTACTTCTGCCAGGAGTTCGCGCTCTGCCCGTGTGGTGGGATCGTCGATCAGACGGAGACGGTAGCCGAGCTTTCCTTCTGTGATATAGGTCTGCAGGGCATATCCATCTTCGAAGTGGATCCGATCTTCATCCGCGAGCCACCAAGAGTCGCCCCAGCGCTCCTGGAGGCGTCGGCTGTTGTCGCTGTCATGTGCTTTCCGACCGGGTGTCCGGCTTTCCAAGTGATAGAGCACGCTTTGCGGTTGATAGACGATTTTCCATTTCTGCTCTCGAATCTTGAGACAGAGATCGACGTCCTCGAACCCGTTTCGATAGCCTTCGTCAAAACCTCCTACGTGGGCGAACACATCTCGCCGCACGAGCATGCAGGCCGCCGTGACACATTCCAGTTCACGGCGACGCGACACACAGGCGGCATGGGCATCGACTCCGCGATAGATATGGTAGGGCAGGAACCATTCACGGGAGAATGCGACCCCCGCATGTTGAATCGTGCCGTCCTCATACAGCAATTTGCTGCCGACCACCGCTACATCCGAATGGGCGCGCACCTCCTCGATCAACGGCGCCAACCATCCCTGTAATGGAATCGTATCGTTATTCAGAAAGACCAGATACTCCCCTCGCGCGGCCCGCGCGCCCTGATTGCAGGCCTTGGCAAATCCGAGATTGTCCTGATTGCGGATGACCTGGATGTCTCCGCCAAGTGTTTGGAGAAAATCCTGCACTCCGTCAGTCGAGCCATTGTCGACGACGACCACTTCGAAGGTCACTCCATCCGTAACTTGCGCCAGAGCGGTCAAACATTGCCGGGTCAGGAGGGCATTGTTCCAGACGGGAATGATGATGGAGCAGTCGTAGGAGGTCTTGGAGACGCGCCCCTTGAGCCCGCTGAGATGGTTACGTTGGGCTGCCAATATATGGGGGTGCGCAGCAGCGTAAGAGAAATATTTACGATAGATAATGTCCATGGTCCGGGCAAAGGCGTCCTGGTCACGACTGGACATGGAAGAGCCATCGCCACGCCAAGTGAATTCCGCCGTCGTCTGGGCGATGTGCGCAAACTCGTATTGGGTAGCGAGCCTGATCCAAAGGTCCCAATCTTCATGCACGAATAGGCTTTCGTCGAAGAGTCCGACTTCTTCGAGACAGGATCGTCGATGCATCAGGCAGAGGACTGGAATGTAATTCTCGACAAGCAACCGCGGCGCCGAAAAGTCGGAAGAATGTGGGCAATCCCGGCCGGTTTCTGTGGGCACTCCCTGTACCTCTCGCTCCATTACCCGCCAGGCATCGGTATAGGCGACCTGATGAGTGCCGCGTTCAAGAAATTGAACGAGCGTCCCTAGATGATCGGGCAGGAATCGATCATCGTCATCGAGATAGGCGATATAGGTGCCTTTCGCGAGGCGAAGGCCACTATTGCGCGAAGCGGCCAACCCTCGGTTGTGATCATGATTCACCAGGGTCATGCGCCCCGCCTGGTTCATCTCTGCCACGACGGATTCGACCGGGGTCGATCCGTCATTGACCACGATCACTTCGAAATCCTGGTACTGCTGTCGACTCAGGCTGGCGAGGGCGCTCCGCAACCGTTCAGGCCGGTTGTAGGTGGGCACAATGACCGAGACCATCGGCGGTTTCGTGAAGGGTATGGAGGACGCAACCGACGTGCCTGCACGCCTGCAGGCCCACACCTGATAGATCGGCATGAGTGTCAGGGTGCGAACATCGTGAGGAGTGGCGGCTGGAAAATACCGCAGCGAGGGCACCTCGATCGGAATTCGCTCCAAACCCAGATGACGGAAACCTCCCTCACTCAAGAGCCGACCGAGTTGCTCCTCTGTGATCCAATCTTCGACCGGTTGATTCGGCGGGGCGATCTTTGTCCATTCATCCCACGCCTCTCCTCTCGGCGTGGTCAAAATGAGATAGCCATCCGACGTGAGGAGTTGTGCCAGTTGAGTGACGAAGGCCGGTTTGTTCGGGTGCGGGACATGTTCGATGACTTCCGAACAAAGAACCACGTCGAACGGCTGGAAGTCCGGCCTTGCGAGGACGGAATCGGGAGTCCCGGCTTCAAAGCGAAGGTGGGGGAACATCCGGCGCGCGTGCTCGACGACGCCTGCGACCGGTTCGATCCCTTCGCAGGTCCCATAGGCGCCGGCGAGATTGGTCAACCATCCGCGACCACATCCCACGTCAAGGATTTGCAAGGTCTTTGTGGGATGATCACGCCTGGTCTGGCGCAGGACATATTCGAGAAAGGATGCGATTTTGCACCAACGCGCAGCCTCGTCGGGATTCGGCTCCGGTGTGGACCAGGCTGGTTTGTTGACAAACAGGTCCACATAAAATGCGTTCTGATCCTTAGTCCCTTCGGCAGAGGTAGGCGGACAGGGTTGTGGTGTCTGCTGGTTCATTGAGGTCATCGTGGAGGGAAGCGGCGCCGGTACCCTGGGAATCGTTGCTCCTGCCGTCCGTTGCTGGCTCGACAGGCCGTAATCCGGCAATTGTCCGGTTCGAATCCACTCCAGTGTCCCCTGCAGACGCCGTTCGGCCGTGTGGTACCGTGTGATCTTTCTTTGTGCCTGTTGCGCGAGTACCTGGGCGAAGGCGCGATCATGCAGAACACGGTCGATGTGGTGAGCGAGCGCCGTTGGATCTTTCTGGTCGAACAGCAAGATATCTTGTCCGGGTTCGAATAATCCCAAATTGTGCGGATGCTCAGGAATATTCCAGGAAATCACCGGTCGTCCGGCCGCCATGCCCTCGATGACGCGGCCTCCATAAAACTTGGCCAAACTCGGTAGGTTCACGATGGCCGGCCACTGTGGAAGCTGGGCCATCCATTCCGTGAACTCTGCGAGCCGGATCTGTTGCAATGCCTGGACATATTCAAGAATGGCCGCTTCGGTGACTGGATGGCCTTCACGGAGGTACCGAGTAGCCGTCTGTTGCAGCTGATCGAACAGCTGCTGATTTTTGGTTGGAGGCTGTGTGGCCTTGGCGCAATGGAGCCGATTCTTGAGGGACGGATTGCTCGCCCAATGCTGACGCCGCCCATACGGCGTGCCGTGGAAGACGGCTTGTGGTTGCGTAGGGCTACCAGAAGGCGTGACGATGAACCGTTCCGGCACCATCGGTGGCCACCAGAGCGCGTTGGCCAATCCGCTCGCGTTGAGATCGGCGACGTCTTGCTCATCGGGTGCCAAGATGTGGGTCAGATAAGGAAGCTGCGCCTCAAGTTGTTCCTGTCGAAGTTTCAACTGCGGCGCCCAGACATAGTCTTCCGCATCGTAACGAAGCGATTCCATGAGCACGCCGACCCGCACCGGAGCCAATTCAGATACCCACTCCAGCGTGGCTTGGTCGAGCGGAGTGTGAATCAGCCATAACCAGACTTGGTCGAAGCGGCGTCCTGCCAGCAATTTTTTTGCGTGATAGACCCAAGAATCAGGACTTGAGCAGGGATTCTCAGCAATCGCCGGAACGGTCACGCACTCGATTTCGTTTGCGGTCAGACCTTCCTGAACACCGAAGGCAGCGCTGTATGTCCAAGGCCTGGCGGTGGTCCAGGTTTGAAAATCGAGTTGAATCAACAACGCACGCTGATTGGTGCGTGGCGCATGGGCGACGTGACTTGTTGACGTGCTCCGGATAAGCCCACTTACCTCCGGCGCTTTCGTCGCGATACGATTTGCTGGCTGACGGCGTCGTTCACGCCACCGTTGGAAATCTGGATCTGTCGCTGGGTCACGTTGGCTGAGGTGAGAGGGAATTCGATCCGCCGAACACACAACTTTCGACAGATCGAGTCTTTCCCATCCCGTTCCGCGTTTCCGAACGCCCCAGCATCCCACGACGTGAGAGACCTCGCCAAACAGCTCTCCCACCGCCAACGTCACGCCAGGATGGTATTCCTGCCCCGATCGCGGATCACGAATATAGTCCGAGTCGATCTGTGTTCTCGCATAGGCCTGATCAATTTCGGAGCTTTGGCGTTCCAAATCATCGCCGCACAAGATCCCTCCGTCCTTGATGAGCCCTGCGGCAGCCATGATGTCAGCCAACACTGCCGCGTAGGAATGGTCACCATCGACGAATACGATGTCAAAGTAGTTCCGCGGAAGGGCCGGGAGTATTACCGTGCTGGCCTCCCTGAGGGGCAGGACAATATGCGCATGCCCCGACGCCGTGATGTTGTGGAGAAAAAGGTCGTAAATCGTATCCTTGGCAAGAGCCTCTGACATCTCACGATACACGGCCGCATCCGGCCGCTTGCTGACATCGAAGTAGGGCTTCCACGGATCGACGCAGACGACACGGCCATTGGCCTGACAATACCGAGTCAATGCCTCGGCCCAGGTAATGGCCGATCCTCCCGCCCATGATCCCACCTCCAGAATATGAAAGGGGGCTGTCTCCCGTCGGTCGGCCTCCAACCTCACCAGCTCCTGCATCACCGCGTGGCGGAGGGGAAGTCCTTGTGACGCCCACATCACACGGCCGAAATACGGCCGCATCTGTTCGCGACAGAATTGGTAGTATTCGACATCCAGTTGACTGGATCCGTTCGACTCAGTATCAGCGTGCGGCATAACTGTCCCCTTACGGCCGTGACTGGACGTCTTGGCGAATGACGTCCGGGTATTGGGGGTCCGTCCATCCGTCAGCCGGTTCGATCACCATGTTGGCCCGGAATTCTTCACGTGGCAGGTAGGGATACATATCCTCGATGGGGGTCTTCCATCCGAAAATTCTGGGCTCGTAGGTGTGGAATTCGTGCATGTCCACATCACAGACCACCGGGCCGTCGAAGCGAAGCACCTCGTCGATCTTGGCATCCATCTCGGCATGGTTGCCGATAGCCACGGTTTTGATGCCATAGGCTTGGACGAGTTTCAGAAAGTCCGGTGGGTGGTATCCTTTGGGCCCGCAGGCCTCTGCACGGCCTTGGAAGTTCGTCTCCTGGTAGGCTTTGGTGATGCCGTAAATGTGGTTGTTCAAGATGAAAGTCTTCACCTTGACTCCATAGTTGATGAAGGTCTGCAGCTCCTGCGGATTCATATTGAATCCACCGTCCCCAATCGTACAGACCACTTGGCGCGTGGGATCGGCGAACCAGGCGCCCATGGCGCCGGCAAAGGAGAAGCCCATCGGCGAATTGCCGTTGTTGGTCAGGTTACGTTGCCCATACTTGGTTTCGAACGCATGGTTACTGACGACGATGTTGCCGCCGCAGTCTCCCACCAAAATGTCCGTCGAGCCCATCTTCTCCGACAAGCGCCGCATGAAGGCATAGGGATGGACGCGCTCACATTGGGCAAAAAACTCCGGTCGAACCGGATCGTATCGGCGTTTCCACTCCATCACTCGCGCCGTCCAATCAGAATAATCGGACAGCGGTTTGCTGCGTCGATCAAGCGCCGCGATCAGACGCCTGGTGAAGACCTTGGCATCACAGAGGATGTTCACATCAAAAGGCACCTGCTGGAACTTCCGCTGCACCATGGCCGGGTCGATTTCAACCAAATACTTCTTGGCTTGCCGCGCAAAACTTTGCACATTTCCGCCGGTGATCCGACCGGAGATGCGACTGCCGATGGACAGGAGCAGGTCGCTGTTCTGAATGCCGAAGTTACGTCCGGCTCCGCCGTAGGTGCCGACACGGCCACCGTAATTTTCGTAATCGGAGGTGATGACATCCAGGGCATTCCACGTGGGGAAACAAGGCACGTTCAGCCGCCGGCCCAGTTCACGCACATCATCCTGTGCATCGGCCAGTCGGACACCGCCACCGACCAAAATGACCGGCCGTTCCGCTTGCTGAAGATCTGCGATGAAACGGGTGATCTGTTCGTCCACCACAGCGAGATCGAAACTCATCGCAGCCGGTGGTTCAAAGCCGATGAGTTGTTTGACATCGACTAGTGTTTTTTGCACGTCGAGGGGGATGTCCAGCAACACCGGTCCCGGCCGCCCCTGCCGGCAGAGCCAGAGGGCTTTTTCGAGTTCATACCGAACGTCATCCGATTTCAAAATCATCTTGGCGTATTTGGTCACGGGCGCTGCCATTGCCACAATGTCCGTTTCCTGAAACCCAATCTGCCGGATGGACGGATCGGGCCGTAGGAAGCGCGAATTGATCTGCCCGGTGAGAAACACACAGGGGACGGAATCGTAAAAACAGTTTCCCATGGCGGTCAGGAGATTCATCCCGCCCGGCCCGCTGGTGGCGATGGCGACGCCTGGTATCCCCTTGACCTTGGCATAGGCTTCCGCTGCGAAGCCGCCGGCCTGCTCGTGCATGACCGCCACATATGCAGTGGCGCCCGTGCGGGTGAACGCATCGATCAAGTCACCACTGGCGGCGCCGTAGACCACGAACATCTTGTCGATGCCCTGTTCCGCCAATGTGTTGATGATGAAATCCGCCACCTTGATCATGAAGACTCCTTTTCCTTCAGCTTTCAGGCGGCCGGCTTGGCTGCCACGTCGTGATGACGGCGACGCACCAGATGGCTGCACATCTCTCTCACGTGGGTCGCGATGCGTTCTCCGAATGTCTTGTGCAACATGCTCA
>JAJONL010000187.1 GCA_021323395.1 Nitrospira sp. | reverse complement strand
GTCCTGAACGACCCACCCCGCATTGACCAACATCGCGTCGATTTTCTGGCGGGCTTTCTCTTCGGGCGTGGGCATCAATCAGCTCTAGATTTCGTTGGTTTGGATCAGGCGCCCGAAGAATACTCTTTTACGGAGATGACGACAATCACCGTTCTGCAGAAACTCGTGCCGATGTAGGATTAGTCCGTCCGCATAAATTCACAAGTCGTGATGCTGAACAACGCATAATCTAAATTGCGAGGCTATGCGCGCCCTGACCCATCCACCAATTTGCAGAACAGATTCAGCAGCATCATTTCCTCTATTGATCCTGGAATCGACCCGGCGATCCTGAGATCGGCGACTACCACCGCTAGACATTGGGCACGGGAGATCGCCACGTTCAGCCGGTTACGGTCGAGAATGAAGGCCAGTCCGCGAGAACCATATTCGCCGTAACTGGAACAGAGGGAGAGAATGCAGACCGGGGCTTCCTGCCCTTGAAACCGATCCACGCTCCCCACCCGCGCGCCGCTCGGAAGCGCGCTTTGAAGTGCACGCACCTGCGCGTTATAGGGGGCGATGAAGAGAAAGTCTTCCAATGCCAAGGGCCCCGCCCCTGCAGCTCCTGCCAGATCGCCCGAACGCGCGCCACCTCTTCGTCACTCTGTTGGATGTTGCCGTCATGCTCGACGCTGCTGAAGACGATTCCGCTGTCGCTGGTGATGAGGCTTGATGAGCCTGACGGCACTTCGATCCTCTGCCGATTGCAGTCGGGATGTGAACCGAGACGGCCACCGTAGATGCTTTCGGAAATAAAGCGGCAGACCGAAGGATGCATGCGACGTGACAGGCCCAGAAACAACCCCGCCTCCGGCGGCACGACAGCATGAAACATCGGCGCATCGGGCCGGCTGGCGGCCACATCCTTGAGGGCATATTGCAGGGCGGACAGTCCCGCATCGGCGGGATGCGAACCTTGCACCGGCTGTTCGAGTTGCATCTGGTCACCGAGCAACACGAGATTGCTCGCGCATCGCGCCATCGCGATGGCATTGGCTAAGGCCACCTGCCCGGCTTCGTCGATAAACAAAAAATCGAGGGCACCATCCCACTCTGGTCTGGTAAAGAGCCAGGCCGTTCCACCTATGACTCCCCCTCTGTACGCAGCCTGCGCGCCACTGCTGTCTGGAATGTATTGCAAATTTGGGTTCGATGAAAATAGCGGACCTTCGGCCTCGCCACCGACTTTGATGCCTTGGAGCCGGCCACCGTTTTCTCTGGCCGCCTCGCCGCAGGCCACCATGAGATTGACGACGGCCTTGTGGCTGTGAGAGGCAATTCCGACTTTCTTGCCGGCAGCCAGCAGTGCCGCGATGACTCGCGAAGCGGTGAAGGTCTTGCCGGTACCTGGCGGCCCCTGAACGACCAGGCATCCGCTGGCCATTGAAGCGGTAATCCTGATGGCAGACTCGGTTGGCGTCTCATCGTCACGTCGTAACAACCCGGCAGGCGGCACACGATTCAGGAGCGCGGCCACCGGCGCATGAAGCTGGTGGGAGAGATGCCGCGCGGCCACGTCAGCCAGCGCCGTCTGAATGACTGTCGCTGAGACGTGCTCGTGAGGCAGCAGTGAACCCTGCTGAGGAAATGTGCCTCCGAATTTTTCATTGATACTTTTCTTTCCGAGCTTGAGTTCCAACCTGCCGGCGGATGCATCCAGCGACGACAGCGTGAGCTTCGCGTCCAAGTTGTGCGTGAACATCACTTTGGAGTTGTCACCGGCGGCCAGCTTGCATTCCTGGGAGGGATCGAACCGATAGGTTTGCACGAAGGATTGTTTGTCGGGCACCGGAGCGCCGATAGCCATCACGCCCTCGATGCAGGCTGGATCGTCGCGAAGTGTTTCGGGCGTCGCCTCGGCACGGTCGAACATGCGCCACCACATCGGTTTTTCTTCCCGGCGGTGAAAGTCGATCACGTGGGCCAGCACGGTCGAAACCGCGTCACTCTCCTTACGAAGCCTTGCCGCGCAATCCAGCCGCGCGACGACTTCCGGGGGCAGTTCTCGTGGCGCCGAAGGCGCGGGGACGGAAGCCGACTTTGGAGCGGTGAGGCTCTGTTCAGTCGCCACATTCCTCAGCCACTGCAGCAACTCCGCCGTGGACCGGCAGTCGTCCTCGTTGTAGTCGCGGATGGCGTTTAAGATAGGGCTGCTCCGCCAATCGCCCGGTTGTTGGCTCTCCATCCAGCGGGCATATTGAACGATCGAGTCCGCGGCCGTGGCCACCTGCGTCGCGCGTTTCGGTCGATAGAGGCGCTCCACCGACTTGATCGAGTAGCTGTCCTCGCCGATGCGCAGGCCATGGCGCACGGTCTGGTAGAGATCCACGAAGACCTCGTTCCGGAGCAGCTCATCCACCTCGTCCTGTCGGCTGTCGTGCTGTGTGCTCAACCGCCGCACGGCGCTCACTTCGTAAGCGGCGTAATGGTAGATGTGCATGCCAGGATTGCCCTGCCATCGCTTGAAGACCCAATCCACGAAGCCCTCGAAGGCGCGCTTTTCCTCGTCACGGTCATGCGCCCACCAATCCCTGAACTCCCATAAGCCTGGCGGCTCGCTCCGCGTGCAGGCCCCGAACAGATATTCCAATCCGCCGGCCACCAGTGGATACCCCTCCATGTCAAAAAAGATATCAGCCGGATGATCAGGCGGAAGCGCGGCAAGGCCCACAGGTTCGCTATGTGGTCCGGCCTGAGACAGGAGTTCATAACGAGGCGGCGCCTCTGGATCGTTTTGTCGATCCGCGCGGGTCTGGTATTGGAGGCGGGCTTGCGCGGCGAGGTTCTCTAGCGAATGTTGGTCGAGTTTGGGAACGGTTGGCCTTGAGGTTGCAGCGAGATCCGTCACGGTCTGAATGCCGGCCCGCTTCAGCTTCTTGATCTGGCCGACCGTGATGCCGGCAACTTGCACGAGATGGTCCGTCTCCTGAAAAAACTGCCCGGCATGGGAAGTCCAGCGGCCGTGATCAGCTCGTGGCAATGGCTCTGGGCGATCCGACAGCCTCGCAGTGAAGCTTTCCTGCATGGCCAGGAAGTTTTTCTTGATGTGGCGATAGTAATAAATGAAATCTTCGAGCCGGAACTCGATCCTGTCCTTGGAGCCTAGGATGAGTCCGAATTTCTCCGGCTGCGGGACGCCCGTCACCGTTGCGAGCATCTCCGAATAACAGCAGAGCTGCAGCGCGTAGTAGGGCTTGGGCGAGCGGGCCAACTTGGTATCCCATACCTCGTATCGGCCGGATGCATCGAGCAGCAGAAAATCCGTGTAGCCAAAAAACGGCTGCGCTTCCAGCGCCGCCTGGTAAATGATGGGGACCTTAGCCGCCATGGCCGACAACGTCTCGCTACGGGCCAGGGCAACATTGTTACGCGGGATCTCGACTATCTGCCTACCAGAGGAACGGAACTCCTGGAGCACCGCGCGTTCATGTCGATCACCGGTCTGCGCGATGAGTTGCGCATCGTCAGTTTGCTGATCGGGACTGACTGCCCCCGGCTTCTCCAAAAGGTAGCGATCCATCCAGGAGGCGAAGGGTGAGGCGAGATACCGGACGAGATCGCTCGGCGAGTAGCGCAGTTGGCCGGAGGAATCTTTCTTCACCTGTTACCGACTCCCCCAATCTTCCATCCCTGGCCATAGGGATTTTTCGGCGAGTCCGGAGAAAACCGCGAGCCGTAGCGCCTGAATGAGGGTTCCGCATTCAACGCATCGGTGGCGAAGGGATTTGTGGCCGATTGGCTGCTGAAGGGACTGCAGTAAGGACTGAAGGGATTGTTCACCCCGTTCGGCGCGAAGGCACTGCCCTGCCCGAACGGATAGGCGGTGGGATTAAAATCGAATGGATTGGCGCTCAGGCTCCCGAGGTCGTCGGCTTGGGCCTGCGTGAGGAACGGTGCACAGAGGAGCAGACACAGAATCAGTCGTGGGATCGGCATGGCGTCCTCCTTCTTGGTCCACTCGCCGGATTGACGCGGGCGATCTTCCTGAGGCTATCATGGCCGCGTGACATCGGAGGTCACGATACAGCTGAATTTTATTCTGACCACCCGTTCTCTGATAAGGCCTGCAGGAATATTCTGAGGCGTCATC
>JAJONL010000186.1 GCA_021323395.1 Nitrospira sp. | reverse complement strand
GACGGTCCCTCATGGCATTACTCTGTGGCGTCAACGGCGATCGACAGTAGGACTCAGCTGCCAGGATCCCCAGCCAGATGGCCGCCGCCACGAGAAGTGCTGGGCCGATCTTATGAACAATCGCCAGGGCGGTTATGCACAGCAGTCCCGCCGCAGCCGTTGCCATCCCGAGTCCATAATAGGCAGGGAATAGCTTCCGAACGATTTTCCCAAAGGGCTCCCGTTCCAAAGTCTTGGCCAGAATCGGGGCCACCACAAACGACAACAACACGACCTTACCCAGAAGGATGGCAACAGCGAGCGCGTGCAGGTACTGAATCACCGGCTCAATGAGTAGACTCATGTCCAGGCCTCCTCACTTATCCCTTTGCCACGATCGCTCGTAAGGCCGGCTCCAGCGTCGGATAGCGAAAGTCATATCCTCCGGCAAGCGCTTTCGCCGGATGCACTCGTTGACCGGTCGTCATCAATGTCCCCAAATCCCCCAGCGCCACCCGTAGCGCCAGGCCGGGAACGGGAAGCCACGATGGGCGATGCAGGACCTTTCCCACAGTGGCACAGAAGGTCTTCATCGTCACGGCCTCAGGAGCGACCGCATTCACGGGACCGGAAACCGTCGGCGTCGCGATCGCCCATTGGATGAGACCGATCAGATCGCGCCGATGAATCCAGGACACCCACTGCGTGCCAGGCAGAATAGGACCTCCAGCAAAGAGGCGGAACGGCAGCAACATCTTCGGCAACGCGCCGCCGTCCTGTTCGAGCACCATTCCGGTTCTCAACAGGACGACGCGGGTCCCGAACTGACTGGCGCGGAGCGCTTCAGCTTCCCAGGCCGCAGACAGACCGGCGAGAAAGCCTTCGCCGAGGGAGGAACGCTCGTCCAGCAGACGATCGTCGCTCGCTCCGTAATAGCCAATCCCCGAGGCGCTGACCAGTATGGGATGGTTAGTGGACTGCCCGGCTAAGGCGTCCACAAGAAGCTTCGTGGTGAGAATTCGGCTGTTAAGCAGGAGTTGCTTTCTGGACTCCGTCCATCGCCCGTCCGCGATCGGCTCGCCGGCCAGGTTAATCACCACATGCGCCGAGGCGAGCTCAGTCTGCCAGGGTCCCGCGGAGCGCGCGTCCCATTCCACAAAACGAAGCACTGACCGGGACGGACGACCGGCCTTGCGGGTCAAGACCACCACCTCATGCCGCTGTCCGGCCAGCTCATTGATCAACGCACGACCGATGAATCCTGTTCCGCCGGTCACGATGATTTTCATCTGTCATTCCTTCGCCACGGAAGTGGTCCAAGCCAGCCATCATTTATCATTTGACTCATCGGACGGATCCTCTTGATCTTCTTTGACGGTTGTTTCCTCCGAAGAATCGAGGCCGTCGCTCTTGTCGGAAGCGGCCGTCACCCGCTGGCTGAACTTTCTCGACTTCGTACCGTAGAGCAAATTGGGCGGCGGGCTGTGCCGGTTTTTCAAAATCACCGAATCAACAACCTCGCCGCATATCGTACAATGCCAGGCCGTGATATCGATCTGGCCGGTGTCATCGAGTAAATCCATATAGTGCTGCGTCAGCAACAACCCACCGCAGCGGGCGCAGGCGGCGTGGCCGGCATGCGGAGTAGGGGAAGAAGAAGTATCCGGTGTCCCATGTGTTTCCATTGGAACCCCCTAGTGCGAGAAATATGAACGACTCTACAGCTGGAATGATCCACTGAGCTCGAATGCGACACAGTCTGGTGCGCACACATCCGCTACCGGACACGGGGTCTCCCTAGTCCGCCCTGCCGCACGACCGCGTAGGATGGTCGCCGCCGGGACAGCATCGTGACTCCGATGCTCAGCGTGATGACTGCGACGCTATAGACAATTATGTAGATCATGGAAGTCTCCTTGTCCGTGCGTAAAGAAGCTCATTGCTCGCGGCTTGTGCTCCGGTGGCTCACCGAGGGGACGGGCCCCTCCGAGGGGAAGGACCCATCCTCCTCAGTGGGAAGCGCCGTGCGGAGTAGCGACGCCCCCACCAGGGAATAAGCACCCGCCTTCGTCGTTCCAACACCTGTCCATGCTGCTCACTTCATCGCCTCCCCAGAACTGGACATGCCCTGGATTTGACCCTCTCCACCTCGAACGCATCGGAAGCCTGTCCCGTGCGTCTGCAAGGCGAACCCGCCTCGTCCGCGCGCAGTGGCCGTGATGTCCGATATGGGGCTGTGCCAGGACCCTCCACGAATCACGCGCACAATGCCCTTCTCAGGTCCCTGCGGGTTTTTGTCCGGTGCATTTGCGTAATAGTCCGGATCGTACCAATCCTGCACCCATTCCCGCGCGTTGCCCGACATATCCTGGATTCCGTAGGGCGAGTTGCCACCAGGCAAGGAGCCGACCGCATGAAAGGTCTTCTCACCGTCCCATTCCCGGTCGAAATTCGCCCTGGTCTGGGACGGCTGATCTTCGCCCCAGGGAAAATGCCGTCCATCTGTGCCGCGTGCCGCTTTCTCCCACTCGGCTTCCGTCGGGAGTCGCTTCTTGGCCCAGGCGCAGTAGGCTTTTGCGTCGTACCAAGTGACCTGCACGACAGGCAGCTGTTCGATCCCCTTGGCAGACACCAAAACTCCGGTGCCATAGGGATTCGGCGGGTTGCGGTGGCCTGTCGCCGCAACAAACGTCATGTAACGTTCGTTGGTCACCTCCACACGATCGATGGCGAACGCATCGATGTCCACGGCTCGCTGCGGCCACTCGTCGGCTCGGCCCTTCGGATTCTGACTGCCCATCAAGAACGGTCCGGCCGGAATGGTCACCATGGGAACCGGATCAAGTTCCTTGAGAGCCGGCGCCGCGAGAACCGATGATAGCGAGACGGCACAGGCTGCCGTCATGAACAGACCGATCCGTCTCCATTTGACTCTTCTCCTGCTCAGACCTTGTGTCATTTCTTCTGCTCCTTGCTTCCCGCGATTGCCTGGGCCGTATGATGCTTAATTTCGCCTACCAGACGCTCCACTTTGGGACTGTCTCCTCGGTCGGCGGCCTCTTGTGCCTGGGTCACGAGGGTTCTGGCTTCATGCAGGTGTTGTTCGATTTGGGCTTGCAGATCCGGCGATGCCACGGTGCCTCCCAGCGCCGCGCGATGGTAGACCTCCCAGGCATGGTCCACGCTATGTTCCGCCTTATGCACCATTTCGATATTCTCCGGATGTGGGTGGCGACTGGCGTCAATCGGACCTGCCTGGAGAGCCCCTGTGGTAAGGAATATGGTCAGACCACCAATGAGTGAGATCCCTCTAGCGTATGTCATCCCTCTGCCTCCGTCGGGCTGAACAGTGAATCTGTACCGATTGCCAGACATTCATTCTCACGGCCGCTTCATCAACTGATCGATGAGAGGCTGCATCTCCAGTAACTCAACATTCTTAGGATCCATTGCCAACCCACGGTTGACCGCCTGCTGGGCGTCTGTCTTTGAGGCGTTGCTCGAACTCAGGAGACGCCGCTTGAGCGCAACGAAAGCCAAGTCCGACACCGTAACTGTTGTTGAGCGGATGGTTCCAGAACCGGTGCGTCGAGCGGATGGTGCCTTCCGGCGCAATCCAGGAGCCTCCCCGAATGACCCGCTTCTCGCCCACGGTCAAGCGGTCCACATAGGTGCCGGTGCCCCCGAGCCATACGGCCTTGTCGGGACCGGTCGGATTCACCATGGTTTGCAGTTTCCCGTAATAGTGGGGATCGTACCAATCGGCGACCCACTCGAAGACATTGCCCGCCATGTTATACAGGCCATAATAACTGGCCCCGTCCGGGTGCGAATCCACCGGCCAGGTCGCGTCCTGATGCCGGTTATAATTGGCTTTCGCAGAATCGAAATCATTGCCCCAGGGATAGAGGTTACCGTGAGGACCGCGAGCCGCTTTCTCCCACTCGGCTTCCGTCGGGAGCCGCTTCCCCCGAGATTCGCAGTAGGCTTTGGCATCGTACCAGTTGACTCCGACGACCGGCTGTTGCGGCTTGTTCAAACGCGGATCATCCCAGTAGGCCGGGGCCGGATGACCGCTCGTTTTAATGAAGTCGCCATAGTCCTTATTCGCCACTTCGTACTTGTCGATGAAGAATGAATCCAAGAACACCATGTGGGCCGGCCCTTCGTCGTGGAATGCCTCGGCGGACCAGGGTTTCTTCATTCGTTTGTCGTAGGCCGTGAGGCGGCGGCCCGACTCTGCCGCTTCCTCTTTATCTAGTCCCATGACAGCCGGGCCATGCCCGACATAGACCATATCCGATGGAGCCAGCGAGTCTTCAGACTGAGCCGTCGCGGTCATCATGCTGATTCCCACCGTGAGCCCCGCAGCGAATAATCTTCCGACTTTATTCATTTTCATTTTTGACCTCCTGCCCTGAGGGCTTGGGTAGGGAGGCGGGTACGCCGCCCCCCCTCCACGCGTGCGAGCTACTTCTTCGTGCTCTTCTTGATGAGATCGCGCGTCGCCAGGTATTCCTTGTTATTCGGATCGGCAGCCAACGCCTTCTCGATGGAGGCCATCGCATCAGCATTCTTCTCGGCGCCCATGGCTACTAGTGCCTGAATGAATGCATCGCGTCCCGCCTGCACGGATTCATCTGAGACGGCCTGAGCCGATTTTGCGCAACGGAATCCTAAGCCGACGCCGTAGGAGTTATTCTCCGGCTGATTCCAGAACCGATGGCTGGTATGCAGTGAGGTTTCCGGAGCCAACCACGAGCCACCACGTAGCACTCTCACCGGGCCTTGATTGGCAAAGTTGTAGCCTTTCTCGGCCCCGCGAGGGTTCAGGGCGTTACTGGTCTTATAGAACTTCGGGTCATACCAGTCTTCCACCCATTCAAAGACATTCCCGGCCATGTTATAGAGGCCATATCCACTCACGCCTTCGGGATAGGAATCGACCGGCGTGGTGTGACCGACGTTTTGTCCATAATTGGCCTTTTTCGGATCGAGGTGGTGTCCCCAGGGATAATGATTGTCCCCTTCCGGACCCTTCGCCGCCTTCTCCCATTCCGCTTCGGTCGGGAGCCGTTTGCCCTCCCACTTACAGAAGGCAGTCGCGTCGGTCCAACTCACGCCCACCACGGGCTGATTGGGCTTGCTCAGCCGTGGATCGTCCCAGTAGGCCGGTGGCATCAAGCACCACTTGGTGTTTGACCTCATCTGAATGTTCGTTGCTCCCCATGGAGAACTCACCTTTCGGGATGAGCACCATGTCCTTATTGTCGCCGGCGGTATCCGCCGCCACAGCCAGGGAAATTGACCCAGCCATGAGCACTATCCCTAAGCCAGCCTGAAGAACCGTTACACTCCGCATGGAAAACCTCCTTGGTTAAAAACACTAGAGCGCCCCAGGTGTCGCTCCGTGACCGTCTGACAATCCTGGGGTGATACGGGACTACGTACAGCAAGCCGTAGGCCAACTTCCTGAAACACCATAAACATCGAACGTTTAACCTTACTTAAGTACATCAGAATCCTTCACCCTCCTCGCAAGACCGATAACTGAATGGGGCTACACGCGACGGGCACGACGGGCCTCTGTACTATAATGCGACAGAGCAGGCTTCATGAGCGGAGCCCTAGACGGCTGAGGAGCCTGTATGTCTTGGTGGAGTTGTCGATTTCGTTGAATGACCGGATCGACGACATCACCACATTGCACGCAGCGGGCAATTGAGCAATCAAGCTCACCGGTGCTATTGAGCAGATCCGTGCAGAAATCCTGCACCAAGAGTCCGCCGCACCGTCCACAGATGGGCTTTCCCGAATAGGTTGGCAAATGGTTCCGGCGCTCATTTTGTCCCGCTTTTTCGTTCAATCCAGTTGATGCCGCCATGTTCATCTCCATGGTTTCATGTTCAATGTTTGTAACAAGTATGTCTAATGTATAACTCGATTTGTCCAATGTGTCAATAGTTATATCAGTAATTATTTGACAAACATTAGACATCTAGGTATAATTTTAATCAGGCATGAATCTCCATAGAATTCATAGAGTTGCAAAACTCACCGGACTATCGAAGGACGTGATTCGAGTGTGGGAACGCCGATTTGGGGTCTTAAAACCTACGCGAGGCGCTAATCGTTACCGCAATTATTCAGACGAAGATGTGGCGCTACTGCGTTATCTGAAGGAGCAACTGGATGCCGGTGGGTCCATCGGAGAC
>JAJONL010000057.1 GCA_021323395.1 Nitrospira sp. | reverse complement strand
GTTGAAGCTTGATGTCCTGCGGCGTGTCCGCCGTCGTGAAATGGTACGGATTGGGGTGCGCGATCTTCTTCGTTTGGCGACGGTGGAGGAAACGACCGGCTCCCTATCGGATCTCGCCTCGGTCCTCATTCATGCGGCCTATGAAATCGTCGACCAGGATCTCAAGGCCGTGCATGGCACGCCGATGCATCGACAGGCGGACGGCCAGTGGGTGGAGACGGAATTTGTCGTCATCGGGATGGGCAAGCTCGGCGCGCATGAGCTGAACTACAGCTCGGATGTCGATCTGATTTATGTCTATGCATCTGCAGATGGCGAAACCAGGAAGGGAAAGGGTGGACGGCCATCCAACAGCCATAGCCTGTCCAACGAAGAGTATTTTGAGCTGCTGGCCCGTTCCCTGACAAAGGCTCTGGCCGAACAAACGAGGGAGGGTGCCGTATTCCGTGTCGATCTCCGGCTGCGCGCCGAGGGCTCGGTCGGCCAGCTCGCACGGTCGGTGGAAGCCTACGAAAAGTACTATGCCCAGCGGGGGCAGGTGTGGGAGCGGTTGGCGCTCTTGAAGGCCTGGCCGATTGCGGGATCTGCCTCCGTGGGAACGGCGTTTGTGCAGATGGTCAAGCGATTCGTCTTTGAGCCGGTCCTCCCAAGCCCGACGAGAGAACGGGCGTTGGCGGTCATCCGCGATGTGCGATCAGTGAAAGAGATGATCGATGAGAAGATCGCCGGGCGGGGTCACCAACATCGGAACGTGAAACTGGGCATCGGGGGGATCAGGGAAATCGAATTTCTGGTGCAAACCATCCAAGTGCTCATTGGGAAGGCTGATCCTGACATTCTGGACCGTAGGACCGTCGGAGCGCTGGAGCGGCTGTGCCGTCACCATTTCCTCTCCCCGGATGATCAGCGACGACTCACCGAGGCCTATTGGTTCCTGCGCGATGTCGAACACAAGTTACAGATGATGCATGATTTGCAGACGCACGCGTTACCGGATAGTGATGAGGAGCTGGAACGGTGCGCGGTGAGGATGGGGTATGGCACGGAGGCGCGCACGAGCGGGTTGGCCAAGTTCCTGGCGGATCGACTCCGACACACGACGGTCGTCAACGAGACATTCCGAGGGCTGTTCTATCAGCCGGAAAGATCCCCATTGTTCGCCGCCTTGTTGGTTGCGGTGGAAGGCCACTCCCACCGCAACCCCTCTCGGCTCCAAAAAGAGACCGGTCCGGCAGGGCCACCGCCGGACCGGTCTTCGACAGCGAAGAAGAAACGGAAACCTTAGTACATGCCTTCCATGCCGTGGTTATGACCACCCATCCCACCGGCAGCTTCTTTTTTCTCTTCCGGAATTTCAGTGATCATGACTTCGGTCGTGAGCATCAACCCCGCGACGCTGGCGGCGTTCTGCAAGGCACAACGCGACACCTTCGTCGGATCGATGATGCCCAGCTTGATCATGTCCACGTACTCGTCGGTTGCGGCATTGTACCCGCCGTTCTGATTCTTGTCCTCACGAACCCGACCGACCACCACGGAACCTTCGGCTCCTGCGTTGGCTGCGATCTGGCGTACCGGCTCTTCGAGCGCCCGCTTGACGATGTCCACGCCGACTTTCTGCTCCAAGGGCAGGTCCTTGAGGGAATCCAAACCCTTCAGACAGCGCAGATAGGCGGTGCCTCCGCCAGGAACGATACCTTCTTCGACGGCTGCCTTGGTGGCGTGCAAGGCGTCTTCCACGCGCGCCTTCTTTTCCTTCATTTCGGTCTCGGTCGCGGCACCGACATTGATGACGGCCACGCCGCCGACGATCTTGGCCAGCCGCTCCTGCAGCTTCTCGCGATCGTAGTCGGAAGTGGTTTCATCGATCTGGGCCTTGATCTGCTTCACGCGGCCTTCGATCTTCTTGGGATCGCCATGACCTTCGACGATCGTGGTGTTGTCCTTGTCGATCGTGACGCGCTTGGCACGCCCCAGGTCCGTCAGTTTGACGTTCTCGAGCTTCAAGCCGAGATCTTCAGAAATGACCTGTCCGCCGGTCAGGATGGCAATGTCTTCAAGCATCGCCTTGCGGCGATCGCCGAAGCCTGGTGCCTTCACCGCCGACACGTTGAGAGTGCCGCGGAGCTTGTTGACCACCAAGGTGGCGAGCGCTTCGCCTTCAACTTCTTCAGCAATAATGATGAGCGGCTTGCCGAGCTTGGCAACCTGCTCGAGGACCGGGAGAAGGTCCTTCATGCTGCTGACTTTCTTTTCGTTGATCAGGATGAGCGGCTCGTCCATGACGGCTTCCATCCGCTCGGCGTTGGTCACGAAGTACGGAGAGATGTAGCCACGATCGAACTGCATGCCCTCAACGACGTCCAGCGAGGTGGTCATCGACTTGGCTTCTTCGACCGTGATCACGCCATCCTTGCCGACCTTCTCCATCGCTTCCGCGATGAGGTCGCCGATGGTCTTGTCGTTGTTGGCTGAAATGGTGCCGACTTGGGAGATTTCGGTCTTGTTCTGGCAGGGCTTGCTGATCTTCTTCAGCTCACTGATGACGACTTCGACGGCCTTATTGATGCCCCGCTGGATTTCCATCGGGTTCGCACCGGCCGTGATGTTCTTCACGCCCTCGCGAAAAATCGCCTGGGCCAGCACGGTGGCCGTCGTCGTGCCGTCACCGGCCGTATCACTCGTCTTGCTCGCGACTTCGCGAACTAACTGCGCACCCATGTTCTCGTACGGATTCTTGAGTTCAATTTCCTTGGCGACAGTCACGCCGTCCTTGGTGATCGTCGGGGCGCCAAACTTCTTATCCAAAATCGCGTTCCGGCCCTTCGGACCGAGCGTCGCCTTGACGGCATCGGCGAGCTGGTTCACCCCTCGCAGGATGGACGCCCGAGCCGCTTCGCTATACAGTAATTGCTTTGCCATAATCGTCCTCCGTTAATACGTCTAGTAGTCGTTATTCAGGATCCGTCAGATGTGCCGGACTAGTTGGTGAAGATGCCCAGGACGTCTTCTTCCTTGAGGATCAGGCATTCTTCGTCTTCGATGCGGAGCTTGCTGCCGGAATACTTGTCGAACAGCACCTGGTCGCCGACCTTGATGTTCTCGACTTTCTTGCCGATGGCTTGCACAATACCCCGTTGCGGCTTTTCCTTCGCGGAGTCAGGCACATAGATGCCGCCTGAGGTGCGTTCCATTTCCTCAGTGTAGGTCACGAACAAACGATCGCCGAGCGGCTGGAAATTCTTCGCCGCCGTGGACTTCTTCTCTTTCGCTTCCGTAGCCATACCCAATCCTCCTTCTGGTAGTGAGCGTCGAGGCCCTAATGTCAGTTGTGTGTAAGCTGGCAATCAGCTCTGACGTGTTACTGCAAGGCTTCCTGCAGTAAACTCGCTGCATAGATAGCACTAGCACGAGGCAAGTCAATGGATGGACTATAAAATTTTTGTTCCTTCAGATGCAATGGCATAATTATCTGCAAACGCTTGATTCTATACGACCTGACTTCTTACCGCTTCTCGCCGGTTGGAAAAAGATCTTCGGGCCTCACGATGGCCTGGCACCTCGATGGGAGAGAACGCTGCTATGATGGCGTCATCCTGGCAAGAAATCTCAATATGTTATGGGTGATCTGTTCGACCGCCTTGCTGGAGCGGGCGCTACGCAAAGAAGGGGCATTATAGTCGTCCAGCCCCCAACTCCATTGAATGGTGCCGGTCGCAAACACGCGAGCACCACTCGGAGCCTCATAAAAAGTCATGTCCCCATATCGGACCCCTCCGTCATGTCCGTAGGGAGAATGGGCGAGGACAGTCAAGCCGGCTGGCCCATTCGGGAAGGCCCGGTCAACCTCATAGCCCAGGAGACCAGGAAGCCGATGGTCGGATGGCAAGTTTACGCCGGCAAAAAGAGGATGTGACGGCAGCGTAACGAGGATATCCCCGTCTACCGGTACCGTCTCATACATCACCCCGATCAGCTCCTGTTCCGGCCGATTCACCGGCGGATCGCGCCATTGCACGGTAATAAGGTGATCGTTTGACGGATCTCCGTCCAGCGCATAGGGGTCTTCTGTCATGGCCACTTCCTTATAGGACACCATCGTCCGGTTCGGCTCTCCGGTGATGGAACTGGGTTCCAGTCGGATTTGCCAATAGCAGGTGTTGGCGGAAAAGAAGCCGAGTCCAATTCCATGCTCGCGAGCCCCTTCCACATGGCGTCGCATCTCCTGCGACCAGTATTCATCGTGGCCCACCGACAGCCAGGCCCTGTGACCCTTCCAAAAGTCTGCACTGTCGTGCGTGTCGAGGTCGGTGCTGTAGGTCACGTCGTAGCCGTTGCGCTCCAGCCACCGTACCATGTTGTATTCCCAGCCTGCCGTGGAGAGGGAGCGGGTGGGATGGATTGACATGGCGGTCAGAAACTCCCCGGCGCCGGCGCCACTGCCGCCCCGAGGATGTTGGCTTCGGGCATAGGGGCGGTTGAAGGACACCTTTCGAGCCCACTGCTCGTTGAGGCTGTTCGAAGGGTAGGTCGATTTGCCGCCCCAATTGTTGTAGGCCTGATAGGTTGTGACGCTCGATTGAAACAGGAAATCAGAACTCCGGTCGTCTTCCCGGATGACGAAGATAATGTAGCTCTGTTTACCGCTGGCCGCGCCGCTCAACTTCGCGAGATAGATACCGCTCAACCATTCACGGGGATCGTCCGTCTTCGTAGTCAACGTATAGGATACTTGCCACTGGCATTCGATGAGGCCTGTCACCGGATCTGGCGTCGGCATCTGTTGTCGCATCCCCGGGAGATTGATGCCGCCTTGTATTAATCGAGCGCCGGTTCCTCCATACCATCCCATACGATAGAGGGCGACTGTCACTTCTGGATCTGTGCTGTGGATGTAGAACCGGATGGTCTCGCCGCGCTGGATGCTGGTGGCCGAGGCATAGCCTTCGACCTCATGGTCGGCAGGGTCGGTGAGCACCCAGCCGGAATTGCCCGGTCGTGTATTCTCCAAAGCGACCGGGGAACCGGCACGCGATAGGGCTGAGAAGGTGGCTTCAGTGGGGACCGCGATCAGGAGAACGACGATCAAAACGCGGAGGGCGGGTATCAGCCTACATCCGGAGGTGGTCAAAATCCTTGACGTCTTTCTTGATGTAGTCGCGGAGCCGCTTGATAATACGCGCCTCAAGCTGCCTGGTGCGTTCTTTGGTAATGCCATATTTGGCGCCCATGTCTTCGAGCGTCAAGGGGGTCTCGGAAAGGATGCGGTTGCGAAGAATGTCTTCTTCTCGTTCGTCCAACGTCTTCGTGAACTCGGCCAGCTTCCGTCGAAACAATGCCTTGAGTTGCGTGTCGGCCAATTGCTCGTCTGCCAACTGCTCATGGGCGGGCAGCACGTCCATGAGCGTTCCGTCATGTTCCTGGCCGATCGGTTGATCGAGCGAGAGCTCCCAGCTGCCCAGCCGCTGGTCCATTTCGATGACATCACGCTCGCGGACGTTCAGGCGGTCCGCCAAGAGCTTGCTGTCCGGCGCAAAGCCTTCCCGTTCCAGCTTGGCCTTTTCCTTCTTGAGGTTGTAAAACAGCTTCCGCTGGTCCTGCGTGGTGCCGATCTTGATCAAGCGGTAGGTGTTCAGCAGGTAACGGAGGATATAGGCCCTGGCCCACCAGGCGGCATAGGCGTAAAACCGGACGTTTTTCGTCGGGTCGAACTTTTTGATGGCCTGCAGCAAACCGACGTTGCCTTCCTGAATCAAATCCATATGGTCGGCGCCCGTGTGGAGATATTCGGAGGCTATCGAGACGGACACGCGCAGGTTGGCGAGAATGAGCTTCATGGCCGCGTCGCGGCTGCCCCGCTGCTGATATTCCTCGAACAGGCGAAGCTCTTCTTCCTTGGTCAGGTAGGGATAGCGCCGGATTTCCGTCAGGTATTGCTGGATGGTGGTGACCGGAACGAGAGAGGTCGAAAGTGGAGCCTCGGTCGGCTCTTTTGATGGTTCCCGGTCAGCCGCGTGGTGTTCTTCCGTGACCTCTTCGTCGGTCGGCTCCAAGTGCTCGGGGTCGACGACGTCTTCGGCCAGGTCTTCGTCGGAATCGTGTGTCTGCTTGCGCTGTGCCATGCCAGTTACAATCGTTCGTTGCGAGCTGTGACTATACCAGATGTCAGGCGCAGGACAATACGAGACTTGACGCGACAGGGGTCCCTTGCGTCTCCGAAAACTTGGCTCGTATATTGCGGAGACGGGAAGTATTCCGCGAGCATGTCGTTGGAAACGAATCACGTAATGAGTGCTAGATGAGCGAGCACAATCTACAGGACGCATTGCGCATCGGGCACTGGCCCTCCTTGGCCGGCGCATGGTTGCACCTCACGGTGAGCTTCATGGTGTGGCTCCTCTTCGGGGCATTGGCGGTCGCCATGGGCGAAGCACTTACGCTCACGGCGACTCAAATGAGCCTGCTAGTCGCGCTCCCCCTGCTGGGCGGGGCGCTGCTACGGATTGCCGCTGGGTGGGCCTGTGACTGGTACGGTGCGAAGCGAACCGGCCTCTTCGTGCTGGGTCTTCAGTTGGCAGCAGTCTCCTGGGCGGCTCTCGGCGGAATGAGCTATGGGGAGCTGATCGGCATCGCGCTGTTGCTCGGCGCGGGCGGAGCAAGTTTTGCGGTGGCCATGCCGGTTGCCAGCCGGGCCTATCCTGCTCGCCATCAGGGCCTGGTGCTGGGGTTAGTTGCTTCCGGCAACATCGGGACAGTGTTGATACTCTTTCTCGCTCCGCGGTGGGAAGCGACCCTGGGGTGGCACGGCGCCTGCGCGGTCATGCTCCTCCCTCTGGTGTTGACCTTCGGTCTCTTCGCCGGCGCGGTGCGGGAGGACAGGGTTGCGCGCGGTCGCGGTATGGCCGGTGGCACCTGGTGGCGGATGTGTTGGGACCTGATGTGCGTGCCCTCGGTCTATTGGCTCTGTCTGGTCTACGGCATCACGTTCGGCGGATTTGTCGGGCTGACGAGTTTTCTCCCCCTGTTGCTGCATGATCAGTATGGCAGCGATCCCATTGTCGGCGGTTCCCTTGCGGCGCTGTGTGGCTTGACGGGGAGCTTGATTCGACCCGTGGGCGGATACATGGCGGACCGGTGGGGTGGGTGGCGTGTCTTGGCGAGCATATTCGTTGTGATGGCCCTATTGAGTTTCCTCGCTGCCGCTCTTCCCGCGCTGGCTTGGGCCGTCGGATTGTTGGTCCTCCTTGTGGCGGTCATGGGCTTCGGCAATGGGGTCATTTTTCAGATGGTGTCCGAGTGGTTTCCCGAGAAAATCGGCCTGGCGTCGGGTTTGGTGGGGGCCGCGGGAGGAATCGGTGGTTTCCTGGTCCCGATCTGGTTTGGGTTGCTGCACGAACGTACGGGGACTTTCGTATCTGGTTTCATAGGATTCGCGCTGATCAGTGCGGCGGCGGCGATGACGGTGAGTCCGGTGTTACGAGGGCGCCAGCGCCGGGTGGCCCAGGCGCCGGATGCGGGCGGCTTTTCTCGTTGACAGGCGCGGCATGAAAAGAGTTAGCTGGGCCACCGAGAAGTGATTATAGGAGCTGCCCGTGACGGGTGACTGTCGGTCGACAGTGCCCATCTTATGACCGATATGACCGAGGAGTTATGGCGACGCCGTTTCATTCGATCGAAGACGCGATCAAGGACATCAAGAAGGGGAAGTTCGTCATCCTGATCGATGATGAAGATCGCGAAAATGAGGGTGACCTCGTCATGGCGGCCGGCAAGGTCACGCCGCAGGCCATTAACTTTATGGCCAGACATGCGCGTGGCCTGATCTGTCTGGCGTTGACACCCGAACGGGTGGAAGAGTTGCAATTGCCGCCACAAGCGGTCGAAAACACGGCGACGTTCGGAACGGCCTTTACGGTCTCCATTGATGCCCGTAAGGGAATCACGACCGGCATTTCCGCCGCCGATCGCGCCACGACCATTCACGTGGCCATCGATCCTCGCTCCAAACCCGTCGATCTCGCTCGGCCCGGTCACATTTTTCCACTCAAATCACAAGTGGGCGGAGTGCTCCGTCGCGCGGGACAGACTGAAGGATCGGTCGATCTTGCCCGTTTGGCGGGCCTCTATCCCGCCGGCGTGATCTGCGAAATCATGAATGAGGATGGCACGATGGCTCGCGTGCCCGAATTGACCAAATTCGCGAAGCAGCACAAATTGAAGATGGTGACGATCAAAGCTCTGATCGAGTACCGCATGCATCGTGAAACCTTTGTGCGACGGGCAGCCAGCGCGTTTCTACCCACCACGTTCGGCGACTTCGAGGCGATCGCCTTCGAAAGTGAAATCGACGGCGCGACCCACATCGCGCTGGTCAAGGGCCAGGTGGATGCGCCGACGCCGATGCTGGTCCGGGTCCACTCCGGCTGTCTCACGGCGGACGTATTGGGATCCCTGCGCTGTGATTGCCGCGAGCAGCTCCATCGCGCCATGGAAATCATTCAAAAAGACGGCCGCGGCGTCCTCCTCTATCTCAATCAAGAAGGGCGCGGGATCGGCCTGCTGAATAAGATCAGAGCCTATGGCTTGCAAGACCAGGGCAGCGATACCGTGGAAGCGAATCTCCAGCTCGGATTCAAAGCTGACTTGCGCGACTATGGGGTGGGCGCGCAGATTTTAGTCCAACTCGGCTTGCACCGGATCAGGCTGATTACCAATAATCCGCGGAAGATCGTCGGCATTGAGGGCTACGGCCTGAGGGTGGTCGAACGGGTGCCGATCGAAATTGCGCCGCGCGCCGACAATGAAAAATATCTCCGCACGAAGAAGTCGAAGCTCGGACACCTGCTCAAAAAAGTCTAGCCTCGCCTCATTTGTTTCAATCTCGTACCACCACTCCAACAGTGGAGCGCGGTTCCTAGTAGGCTGCGGAAAAACTCGATTGTTGCGTAATACGCCGCATTCAGCTCACGTGATGTGTCGGTGTTAGATCGCCAGCAGGATGCGCAAAAAGGCCGTCCGGCAAGGCCGCAGCGAGCGAAGAGGCGAATCGTACTCTCTGCCGTACGTTGAGCGTCTGAGCGATGCGAGAACGCCGCTGGCGGACTTTTTCCGCATCCTGCTAGACGGCCTGAAACGTGTAGCCATGAGGGGCCGATTCCAGGTATGATCCCTGTTCTTTCTTCAGCACACATGATTCATGAGACGTCCGAACCGTCACGCAATCTGATGAAGCTCCGTAAAGGGTCCCATGACGCGACGGGTCTGACGTTTGGCATTGTTGCGAGCAAATTCAATAAATTCGTCACCAGCCGGTTGCTGTCCGAATGCGTGAAGGCCTTGACCAAGGCCGGAGCACAGGACGAATCCATTGAAGTGATACGGGTGCCGGGGGCGTTCGAAATTCCATTGGTGGCGCGCCAGCTCGCGCGAGGCGGCCGGTTCGACGCGGTGATCTGTCTTGGCGCCGTCATTCGTGGCGACACGCCTCACTTTGAATACATCAGTACCGAAGTCAGTCGAGGGATCATGCAGGCCTCGATGGAGGCGAACGTGCCCGTCGTATTCGGTGTGTTGACGACCGACACGGTGGCTCAGGCGATCGAGCGCGCGGACCCGATGAAGATGAATCGCGGGGCCGATGCGGCGAGAACGGCCATCGAAATGGTGAATGTCATGCGGTTGCTGGGCAAAGACGGCAAGGAAGAAGTGCCGGTCACCCCGGTCGCTCCACTACGGCGTACGGGGCGTCCCGCGACGAGGCAGAAGCGCTGACTGGCGCCCCATTATGGCCTCTCGACATCAAGCCCGTGAACGGGCGGTACAGATTCTCTTTCAATACGACATTCATGGCCAAGCCGGCCCGTGGCTGGACGATTTTTGGACGCAATATCCCCTCGCCGAGGAGTTGCGGGTGTTCGCGGAACGACTGGTCGATGGTGTCAGGACCGGCCGAAAAGAGCTGGATGCGCTGATCACCACCTACGCGACCAACTGGAAGATCAGCCGCATGCCGATCATCGACCGCAATATTCTGCGCATGGGCTGTTTTGAATTGCTGCACGTGCCGGAAGTGCCGGCCAAGGTGACATTGAATGAATCGATCGAGCTCGCCAAGAGTTTCGGCGACGAAGAAGCTTCCAAGTTCGTAAATGGAATTCTCGATAAAGTACTCCGTTCCGACGCTCGTCTGGAACGCAAGCGCGCGTTCCCTGAACTGCCGGTGGTGGGGAGCGAGGGCAGCGTGAAGCCTGAAGCCTGAAGCGTCTCTCGTGGGGCATCCCCTGCGAATTTTTGAACGAGTGACGCTTCACGAGCGACGAACAACGAGGAAGAGATGATTGACCGCTATACCCGTCCGCGGATGAGCGCCATTTGGGACTTGCAGCACAAGTACGAAATTTGGTTGGAAGTGGAGTTGCAGGCCTGCGCCGCTTTCGAGCGCGAGGGTCAGATTCCCCGCGGGACCAGTGCCCGCATTCGAAAGAACGCCGTCATCGATGTCGCACGCATTGCGGAAATCGAAAAGGTGACGAAGCACGATGTCATCGCCTTCTTGGAATCGCTCATGGATTCCGTGGGTCCTGAGCATCGCTTCCTCCACATGGGCTTGACCTCATCAGACATTGTCGATACCTCCCTGGCGGTTCAAATGACCGAAGCGCTTGATCTGATCCTGGAGGATCTCGACGAGTTGATCGCCGTGCTGAAGGAGCGAGCACTTGAGCACCGCCATACGGTGATGGTGGGACGGTCGCACGGCATCCATGGCGAACCGGTGTCGTTCGGCTTCAAGCTGGCTATCTGGTACGAGGAGGCCTGCCGGCACCGAACCAGGCTTCAAGCGGCTCGAAAAGACATCGCCGTGGGCAAACTGTCCGGAGCGATGGGCACCTTCGCGCACCAAGGGCCGGAAATCGAGGAGTATGTCTGCGCCAAGATGGGCCTGGCGTCGGACCCGGTCTCCAATCAAATCGTGCAACGTGACCGCCACGCCGCCTATGTCTCGGCCTTGGCTCTCCTGGCGGCCAGCATCGAAAAAATTGCGACCGAAATCCGCCATCTCCAGCGGACGGAGGTATTGGAGGCGGAAGAATATTTTTCCGAGGGGCAGAAGGGGTCGTCGGCGATGCCGCACAAACGGAATCCGATTGCCTCGGAAAATCTCTGCGGCCTTGCCCGCCTGGTGCGCGGCAACAGTGTAGCGGCCATGGAAAATGTGGCCCTTTGGCACGAGCGTGATATCAGCCATTCCTCGGTGGAGCGCGTGATCATGCCGGATAGCACGATCCTGGTCGATTACATGCTGGCCCGCGTGACCGACCTGGTGAAAAACCTGATCGTGTATCCTGAGCGTATGAAGCGGAATATGGAACTGACCGGCGGCCTGGTCTTCTCCCAGCGGCTGCTGCTAGCGCTGATCGAGAAGGGAGCGCAACGGAAAGAATCCTATGAGGCCGTGCAACGCAACGCCATGACGGCCTGGAAAGGCGGGGTGGGGTTTCAGGAGTTGGTCAGCCAAGACCCTTTCATTACGACCCATTTGAAACCCAGCGAAATTACGGCTTGTTTCGATCCCATGTACTATTTGCGGCATCTCGACCAGGTGTTTCGTCGTGTATTCGGGGCCGGCGCAGTGGCCAAGAGAGGACGGCGGAGGAGGCGGGCATGAAGGTGTGGACGGTCGTCAAGACGGTGCTGATGGTAGTGCTGCTCATCGCAGGGACGGCTTGGCCGGCGCGAGCGGCGGATCGCGACAAGCTGCTGACCGAGCCGGGAGTCTACGGAACTTTCGCCGCGTTCCAAATGGATCACGATTGGTGGGATCTCACGGGAGAGGCGCGCGTGATTGCTGTGTCTGAAGTGAAGGGGTTGATCGAACAATTGTCAAACAAGGTTGTCATTGAATCATATCTTCTCCGCGGACTCTCGGACCATGCCGACTTTATGTTCAGGGTGCATGCCCGTGCCCTGGCAGATACGCAGCAGTTCCTGACGTCCCTGTTGGGGACCCGTTTCGGGCGGCACCTTGTTGCGACCAGTTACCTGCATGGCCTCACCAAGAAGGCCGCCTACGTACCGGGATTTCCCGATCAGATGAAGATGGACTTGAAGGCTCCCAGTGAGGCGGGAACGAAATCCTATGCGATCGTCATTCCGATCAGAAAAGATGCGGATTGGTGGGCGCTGGATCAGAACACGCGTCTTGCGCTCATGCAGGAACACACTCAGGCGGCACTCCCCTATTTGAATGCTGTGAAACGGAAGCTGTACCACTCCAGCGGGCTGGATGACTTCGACTTCATCACCTATTTCGAGACGGAAAAACTTGATGAGTTTCACGGCCTGATCCGTGCACTCGAACAGGTGAAGGAATACCGACACAATCGACGCTTCGGGCATCCGACATTGGTGGGGACGGTCAGACCGCTCGACGAAATTCTTGAATTGTTCGCACGATAGTGGAGGAGAGGGCATGGCGGGCGAACCTACGGGCACCATGGTGTATGAGGGCAAGGCCAAGAAAATTTTCACGACCGATCGACCGGATCAGGTGCTGCAATACTTCAAGGACGACGCAACGGCGTTTAATGCGCAAAAGCGCGGCACCATCGTCGACAAAGGAGTGGTCAACAACAGGGTGTCGGAGCGGCTGTTTCGATTGTTGGAGCAGCAGGGGATTCCGACTCACTTCATCGAGCGAGTCAGCGACCGTGAGATGCTCACGAAGAAAGTGACGATCGTCCCGGTCGAGGTGGTGGTGCGGAACATTGTGGCGGGGAGTCTCGCAAAACGGTTGGGATTGAAAGAAGGGGTGGCCATCGAGCCCGCGATCATTGAGTTCTATTACAAGGACGATGCGTTGGGAGATCCCCTGGTCAACGACGATCATTTGCGACTTTTGAACGTGGCGACTCCGGCCGTGTTGCGAGAGATGCGGGGCTTGGCGCAAAGAATCAACATGGTCCTGCAGCCGTTCTTCAAAGAACGCCACATGCTGCTGGTGGATTTTAAGCTAGAGTTCGGCGTCTTTCACAACCGGCTTATCCTGGCCGATGAGATTTGGACCAGGCCACAAAAGAGTCGATGGACAAGGATCGATTCCGCAAGGACATGGGTAAGATCGAAGAGGCGTATCAGGAGGTGCTGAAGCGGGTGTGCGGATAGGGAGGGTTGGTCAGGCGGCTTTGCTCGCGCAACGCGCGGCCTCAGAAGGCCCTTGTTGGACGCGCGCAGTAGCCGCCCCGCCCTACCATCCCTCGTCAGCTCTCTGAAGGTTTTCTGAACTATGGCCTGGTCGCGGCAATCTTAGTGTGGGCCGCCACGGTCGCGTTGATGGCCTATCATCTCAAGGAGTCGCCCTGGCGTTGGGCGTTTATTTTGCTCTCGCTAGCCGGACTTGGGACGATCGGTATCATTTTTTGGATTCGGAAATATGTCAACAGGGTATCCAAAGCGCAGCAGGAAGTTGGGAAGGCACCATGAAAGTCAAGATTCATGTGACATTGAAGCAGGGTATTCTCGATCCGCAGGGTAAGGCCATCGAACATGCGCTGGACTCGCTGGGGTTTAAAAATACGGCGAACATGCGCGTCGGGAAATACATGGAAGTGGATGTGAACGAACCGGATCGGGCCAAGGCCGATGCGCAAGTGAAGGCCATGTGCGAGAAGCTGCTGGCGAATACGGTGATTGAGGACTATCGGTACGAGTTGCAGTGAGACGGCGCGACGGTAGGACCTGGTTTGTGCTCGAGCAACGCGCGGTCTCGGAAGGAGAATGGGGCAGCGGTCAGGTTATCCTTCGAAAACACTGCCGGCCCACTTGCTCGCCGGCGTGCGCAGACGTGACGCTCGTTATTCCTCGCGTCGCGCACCTCGCAGAACGCGCACGATGGAACAGTGCTCGTTCGAGGCGCGCAGTGAACGATAAACCTAACCACCGTTCGATGATGTGAAGGAGTATCAGGAAGGGATGAAGATCGGCGTAGTGGTGTTCCCCGGCAGTAATTGTGATCACGACTGCCAGTATATCTTCCAGGATGTGCTCGGCCAGAAAGTGGAGATGGTCTGGCATAAGGAGACGTTACGGCCCGGACTCGACGCGATCCTGTTGCCCGGTGGATTCTCGTATGGAGACTATCTGCGCACGGGCGCGATTGCGCGCTTCTCTCCGGTCATGACGGCGGTGAAGGCGTTTGCGAACAAGGGCGGCTTGGTCATGGGCATTTGCAACGGTTTCCAAATTCTTTTAGAAGCCGGTCTGCTGCCCGGTGTGATGTTGCGGAACACCTCGCTGAACTTTATCTGCAAGGACGTCTTCGTGAAGGTGGAGAACGCTGCGACCCGCTTCACGAATCACTGCGAGTCCGGTCAGGTGCTGAAGATTCCCATCGCGCATGCCGACGGCAACTATTACACCGATCCGGTCACGCTCGGCGGCATCAAAGCCAATGCCCAGGTGGTTTTCCGGTACTGTACGGCGGAAGGAAAGGTGACGCCGGAGGCGAACCCGAACGGCTCGTTGGACAACATTGCCGGGATCATGAATGCCGAGGGCAATGTGCTGGGGATGATGCCGCATCCGGAACGCTGTGCGGAAACGGTGTTGGGTAACGAAGCGGGTCGCCTGATTTTCTTATCGATGTTGGAAACGCTGCACAAACCACAGTTGACAGTAGTGTAACCGTCTCGAGAACTGCAGAGATTCAGAATGAGTCATCCATGAACGCATCAGTGATCACCAAAGCAGTCCTCGAACAGCATAAGCTGAGCGAAGAGGAATACAAAAAGATCCTGGAAATTTTGGGGCGGGAGCCGAATTGGACCGAGCTGGGCATGTTCTCGGCCATGTGGAGCGAACATTGTTCGTACAAGAGTTCCCGCATCCATCTCAAGAAGCTGCCGACGACGGGCCCGCGCGTCGTGCAGGGGCCGGGAGAAAATGCGGGGGTGGTGGATATCGGCGATGGCCTCTGCGCGGTGTTCAAGATGGAGTCACATAACCATCCCTCGTTCATTGAGCCCTATCAAGGGGCGGCGACTGGGGTCGGCGGGATTTTGCGCGACATCTTTACGATGGGGGCGCGACCGATTGCATTGTTGAACTCCCTGCGATTCGGGGGATTGGACAATGCGAACACCCGTCATCTCCTCAAGGGCGTGGTGTCCGGCATCGCAGGTTATGGGAATTGTATGGGCGTGCCCACGGTCGGCGGCGAGATCGTGTTCAACGACATCTATGCGTTGAATCCTTTGGTGAATGTCTTCTGTCTGGGGATTGCCAAGAGGGACAAGATTTTTCTGGGCAAGGCGGCGGGGGTCGGCAATCCGGTGATCTATTTTGGTTCGAAGACCGGGCGAGACGGGATTCACGGGGCGACAATGGCTTCGGACTCGTTCGATGAGGAGGCGGCTCAGAAGCGGCCTACCGTCCAGGTCGGAGATCCCTTTACCGAAAAGCTGCTGCTGGAAGCTTGTTTGGAGCTCATGTCCGGTGATTGCTTGGTAGGAATTCAAGACATGGGCGCTGCCGGCTTGACGAGTTCGGCCTGTGAAATGGCCTCGCGAGAAGGGACAGGCGTGGAATTGGATTTGGCCCAGGTGCCACGCCGCGAGCCGGGCATGACGCCCTACGAGGTGATGCTCTCCGAATCGCAAGAGCGCATGTTGATGGTGGCTACAGCTGGCCGTGAAGACGAGGTCATCAAGATCTGCCGGAAATGGGATCTGGATGTGGCGGTGATTGGACGGGTGACCGATACGGGCAAGGTCGTCCTCACGGAAAATGGCCAGGTCGTGGCCGAGGTTCCGGCCAAGGCGCTGGCCGACGAAGGCCCGCGGTACGACCGGCCTAGTGCGCCGCCGGCCTATCAGGACATGTTGCAGGCGTTGAATTATGATGCGTTGCCGGACGTGAAGGATGCGAATGCGGCGCTGCTCGCGCTGTTGGACTCACCGACCATTGCCAGCAAGCGCTGGGTCTATGAACAATATGATCATATGGTGCGGACCAATACGATGGTGCGGCCCGGTTCGGACGCCGCCGTGCTGCGTGTCAAGGGAACGAACAAGGCCTTGGCCCTCTCGGTCGATTGTAATGCCCGCTACTGCCTGCTCAATCCCTACGAAGGCGCCAAAATCGCGATCGCCGAATGTGCGCGCAACCTGGCCTGTTCGGGGGCGGAGCCGATTGGAGTCACCGATTGCTTGAATTTTGGAAATCCCCAGCGCCCCGAGGTGATGTGGCAGTTCCTCCTCGCCATTGAAGGCCTGAAGGATGCGTGTGAGGCGATGAACGTGCCCATCGTGAGTGGCAATGTGAGTTTTTATAACGAAACGAACGACCTATCGATCTATCCCACGCCGATGATTGGAATGGTCGGATTGATCGAGCCGGCTGACCGTGCAGTCACGCAGTGGTTCAAGCAGAACGGAGATGCCATTATTCTGTTAGGAAACACGCGTGAAGATCTCGGAGGAACGGAGTATTTAAAAGTGTTGCACCATCGCGAGCAAGGCTCCCCGCCATTACTGAATCTTGATACTGAGAAGGCGGTGCAGGCCTGTACGATCCATCTCATTCGTGAGGGGTTAGTGCAGTCGGCGCACGATTGCTCCGATGGTGGATTGGCCGTTGCTCTGGCTGAATGTTGCATCTCTGGTTCAGGTGAGAGATTGGGTGCTATGGTACAATTATCGCTCGATGGACTTCGTCGCGATGCGTTGCTGTTCGGAGAAAGCCAATCGAGGATTCTGCTGTCAGTCAAGCCGCACCAAGAAGAACGAGTGCTGAGCCTCGCCAAGGAGGCAGCTGTGCCAGCCGCGAAGATCGGAACGGTCGGAGGCAATCGATTGGTGGTGCAGGTGGCCGGCGATCAGCGTATTGCCGGCTGCACGGTCGATCAGGAACTGACGGCCCTGCATGAACAATGGGCGCGAGCCATTCCCCGGGCGTTAGGTCAAGACTAGGTTACGGAGCCATGCCTAAAGATTTGCCGATTATCTCTCCCGACAAATTCAACGACGAGTGCGCCGTCTTCGGGATATACGGCCACAAGGAGGCGGCCAATCTCGCTTATCTGGGCCTCTATGCGCTCCAACATCGCGGACAGGAAGCCTCCGGGATCGTGTCCAACGACGGTGAGCATTTTTATATCGAAAAGGGCCAGGGCCATGTGGCCGATATATTTTCCCAGCAAGCCCTGGCAGGGCTGCCGGGGACGATGGCCATCGGACACAATCGCTACTCTACGGCGGGGGGAGCCGGCCTCAAGAATGTGCAGCCATTGAACGTCAATTTCGCGTTTGGCAATCTGGCCGTGGCGCACAATGGAAACTTGATCAATGCCACCATGCTGCGCAGCGAGCTGGAGGCGTATGGGGCCATTTTCCAATCGACCTCCGATACAGAGGTGATCATTCACCTCATCGCGCATTCACGGGCTGATACCTTGCTTGAGCGCGTGATCGATTCGTTGACTCAGGTTCGCGGCGCGTTCTCGGTGGTCCTCATGACGGATCAGGGTATTATTGCGGCGCGCGATCCGCATGGATTTCGTCCGCTTTGTTTGGGGCGTTTTCGGGATGCGTGGATTGTCGCTTCCGAGAGTTGTGCGTTCGATTTGTTGGATGCCGAATATGTGCGGGAAATCGAGCCGGGCGAGCTGGTCGTGCTGGACCATAAGGGCGTCACCAGTTATAAACCGTTCGCGCCCACCAATCCCGCGATGTGCGTGTTTGAATATGTCTATTTTTCCCGTCCCGACAGTCGCATTTTTGGAGGTCGCGCGGTGTATTCGATCCGCAAAGCGTTCGGGCGCCAACTGGCTCAGGAATCCATGGTGCCGGCTGACATTGTCATTCCTGTGCCGGATTCCGGCGTGCCGGCAGCATTGGGATATTCCGAAGGCTCGGGGATTCGCTTCGAGACCGGTCTCATTCGGAATCACTACGTGGGTCGGACGTTTATCGAGCCGGAGCAATCCATTCGTCACTTCGGCGTGAAGGTCAAGCTCAACGCTGTCCCCGAAGTGCTGGAAGGCAAGCGCGTCATCGTGGTCGACGATTCATTGGTGCGAGGCACGACCAGCCGGAAAATTGTGAAGATGTTGCGTCATGCCGGGGCGAAAGAGGTCCACATGCGGATCAGTTCCCCTCCCATCGTGTCGCCCTGTTTTTACGGTATCGATACGCCGACTAAAAAAGAGTTGATCGCCTCCAGTCACACCACCGAAGAAATCCGCAAATACATCACCGCCGATAGCCTCGCCTATTTGAGTCTGGAGGGGATGCTGAAAGCCGCCCCAGGTGTCCCGGAACAGTACTGCAATGCCTGCTTCACTGAACGGTACCCCATCTCTTTTACCCGAGCAGAAGAGCTTCAACTGGGCCTTTTCGAATCTTCACGTTAGTCATCTCTCTCGCCTCCACATTTGTGAGGGCAAACCACGATCATCTGGACTTCTCTTCCCGCCTTGTTCCACTGACTGGAATGTCAGTCGTAAGAAATGTCGCTTGATTGCCGGCACCGGCCTTGTGATCGTAGCGATTCAAGTTGCACTTCGGCTGGTGAATCTCATCCCATTGTTGAGTTGGTTGACCGCGGAAGACGCGGCAGAGGGCCAGGACCAAACGGTTATGGAAGATGTGGCCTATTATGTGGATCGCTGGCTAGCGCTGGCCCCGTATAACCCTCAGGGCAATAGTTTTCCTCGCGCATTGACCCTTTATTGGTTTGCACGTCATGTCGGCATTCCTGTGCAGTTCCGGTGCGGTGTGATGAAGCTTCAGGGAGTTTGGTGGGCCCTGCTTGCTTGATGCGAACGAGCGGGATTATTTGGAGGATTCCGCGCATTGGCGCAAGTTCAAGGTGACAATCAGCTTTCCTCCGAGTCCAGTCCGAGTAGTAACCAATAACAAATTCCTCATGATTCTTCCTTTCTCTTCATAAAAGTCCCGCCTGGTTTGTTCACTTTCATACGTTGGATCCAGAAATTATCCATCGGGACCTGTCCTCCTGTTTCCATCCATCCGGTAGCCGGGCCGCTCATCATCGTTGCGATCCGTCGCTCAGTCGACTCCCCCAAAAGGGGAGATCTCCAAACTCACTGGGGATGGAAGAACGCGGGACCACGCAAGTATGGTTGCCTCTGCTCGGAGCATTGAACGTAAGGGATTACTGAGTTTCTTTCTCGCGACGCTGATCGGACTCTCTTCATTGTCATTTAAAGAGTTGCTTATGCCGGATATAGCGCATGAGTGGGCAGACCCGACGGTCGCCATATCGCACCTATGCATCAAACAAAGCGAAGACGTCCACAGCGCGATGCTGGAGGGTCTGTCATGTGGGATCTGTCCACGGGACATCACTCGCTCGACTCTGTCGTATCGGCCATCTGTTCATACTGAAAGGAGGTGAGACAAGATGAATCAACAGAAGAAAGAGGTCTATGTGAAGCCGGAACTTGTGAGGCACGAGTGTTGCGCGACGTGACGGCCATCCAGCTTTCCCGAGTGATAAACCACCCCTCGTCCTAACACGACAGATCTTCTGTGAGAGCGGAGGAGGTGGCTGGTCTGTGTGTCGACCAGCCTCACTGAGGACTGTGAGAATCACTAGAGGGGGGATATGGGAAAAAGGAAAGGAATCAATGTCGATGACGTCGACAAGGAACGAACTTCTATTCTCAGTGCACGGGATGGAGTTCAAATTTGTCACTGATTCCATGGCACTGAGGACGTCCGTTGCGACGTTCCTCCATTACTTTGAGTACAAAGCCATTGGAGACTCTCCTATGCTTCTGCAGTTCGATGCTGTCGAACGGCGGGAGAGCATGCCCGTAAGCATTTCCACTTTTGCTAAACGATTATATGCCGGTACAGGCCTTGTGACCGGCCTCGAACGACAGACGACCTGGCTCTGCGACATCTATTCTGATCACGGATTATTGATCCGGATTTTCACGAGGAAGGCATGGTGGTAGTCGATGGAGTCTCGCTGTCGGTTCACGGGTATCTGGTGCGGCCGGAATCGATGGCTCCAGATACCAGGGTCAGCTTTGTGCACTTCGGCATGACGGAACTTTTGAAACGGCGCGGTCTCTACACCTTTCATGCCACGGCACTAGAAAAAAATGGGCGGGGCATTTTAATCCCTGGGTGCAGTGGACGTGGGAAAACTACAGCATGTTTGTCTCTTCTCCGTTCTGGATACCGCTATCTCTCAGACGACCATCCGTTCTTTCTCTTAGAGAATGAGCGCGTGGAACTTCTGCCATATCTACTCAAAATTAACGTTACGGATAACACCGTGTCATTTTTCCCCGAACTGCGCGATACGTCGGCATCCGTTCTATACGCCGGTGTCCCTAAACGCTATTTCTATGCAGAGGATATATACCCTGGTCCATTAAAAGCTTCCTGCGAAGCAGCCGTGATTCTCTTTCCCAAGGTTATCAATTCTTCGCATAGCTGCGTGGAGTCCCTTTCGAAACGGAAGGCATTGGAACTGATCCTTCCTCATTCGTTGCTGGTGTACGACGCGAAGGTTGCGCGTCGGGAGGTCCAAACGCTTGTGCAATTAGTCGAGCAGACAGCGTGCCATCGGCTTCATTTTGGCCGCGATATTATGGAGTTGCCTTGGTTAGTGACACCTCTCTTGGGAGAGACAAGTGCGGCGCGAGCATTGAGATGAGACAAAACCAGAACTCCATGACTGCGCGATGGAAACGGGCCCATCCGCGAGGTCGGCCCTCCCCCGTGGCGCCTTCTGAAGTATCCCAGATGCATGCGGAGGGCCGATTGCTCGTGCTCTGCGCGCGAACCACTATCAATGAGTTCGTTCGGGTGGAAGTTGAGGATTTGGCCAGTGAGGCCATTAATTGGGAATTGGTGTGGCGACTGTCGAAAGCTCACGGAGTGGCGCCCTTGGCGTATCGCACATTGTCTGCTATTTGTCCCGCGGCAGTGCCTGCTGCCATCCACCAGGCGTTTCGTCGGCATATCCAAGTAAATGCCCTAGTCAACACTGTACTTGCTAAAGAACTGGTGGCGGTACTCGATGCGTTGGCCGCAAAAGGCGTTCGCGCCATTCCCTTCAAAGGCGTCACGCTTGCCCAGAGCGCCTATGGGGACCTCAGCCTACGTGAATGCTCGGATTTGGATCTGATCGTCGATCGGGAGTCCATTCCTCAGGCCAGGCAGGTGCTCTGGTCGCGAGGGTACCAGCTCAGTAGTCGGGATATGAGGGCCGTAAACGCACCTGGTGAGTCCTTTCATTTCTTTCAGAAGAAAAACGGGATTATTGCGATAGATCTTCAGTGGGTCATGGCTCGGCAGCACTTCGCTTTCCGGCTGGACCGAGGCGGATTTTGGGATAGGCTGAAGCCGGTTCATTTGCCGGGGAAAAGTGCAATGGGCCTCTGTTCCGAAGATCTTTTGATCTTACTCTGTGTGCATGGATCAAAACAGGCGTGGGAGCAGTTGAAATGGATCTGCGACGTGGCCGAATTGGTGCGTCGGCGGCCGGCGTTGGATTGGAGCCGGGTTTTGTTTCAGGCTGACGAATGGGGCTGTCAACGAATGGTGCTGCTGGGTTTGGCCATGGCCAAAAACTTGTTCGACACAGCTCTGCCGCGCGGCGTGCTGCATGCCATAGACCTTGATGCGGATCTATCGTCCCTGGTGCACCGCATGCCGAAACAGTTGCTCAAGCATCCTGGCCAAGGGATCGATGAGGACTGCGCGGATGCGCTCTACTTCACTCTCAAAGATTCTTGGTGGGAACGTTGGAAGCTTGGTATAGCGCTTTGCCTGGATGAGGCGGAAGTGATTACCCAGCCATTGCCGTGGTTCCAGTTACAGCGAAGACTACGAGGGGTCTTCGCCTGTTTTATGACCCTTCGTTGGCTAGCCGTGAAGTGTCTCCCCTCAATTCGTGTTCGCCAAGCAGTTGTGCGGTGGTTACTAGGCGAAAGTTAGAGGCAAATACTTCCCGCCAAGGAGGCCTTTTCCTCATCCATGTCCGATTCATTGGCCCTCAGTGGTTGCTCCCCCAAAATTTCGCGTGCTAGGATGCTTCATGGTGAATTGTGGTGGCGGTTCATTCGGGCTGCTGAAATAGCGATTTTCTACATACACGTTCCGGATCCAGAAAGGAGCTTCTGATGAGGCGCATTTTCATTGCCATAGCAATCGCATTGTCTCCCTTTTGGGTGCCCCAGCTGGTTTGGGCGGCTGGATTCTTCAAGGTGGGTGAAAAGGCGCCGGCCTTTGCTCTGACATCAGTGACCGGCGATGCTGTTGCGCTTGAAAATCTCAAGGGCAAGGTTATCGTCCTGGGATTATTCCATATCTGCGACCCCTGTATGGTGCAGGGGTCGAATCTGCAAAAGGTTCATGAAGCCTTGACCGGAAAAAACGTCGCCGTGGTCGGCGTCAATTCTTCAGGGAATTCCAAGCGCGATGTGGGTGAGTTTCTCAGCGCATTTCCGGTAAAAGTCACCTACCCTTACCTACTCGACCCAAACAAGGTTACTGACAAGATCTATGGCGGAGGGAAGTTCATCCCTAACGTGTATGTCATCGATCAGCAGGGTGTGATCAGGTGGCAGCGCGTCGGTAATATGGAACTGGCCGGGGCTGAACAGATCATCCAGGAAGTGGAAAAATTGTTGTCATCCGCGCCGGCTGCCGGTGCCATGTAAGGGCGAAAAGAGGTTCCATGGACGAGTGGGAAGAAGGCAAACTGAAATTTCTCGAAGTGGTGCGTGGAATCAGCGAAGCGGTTGAGGTTGTGATTCCGACGAAGCCGACGAACAGTATGTTTCTCATTTCCCTGACGAAAGGGCCTAACCGTAAATTTATCACTGTGTCAGAGGACGATATTATTGACCTACCTAGTGACACTGGGATTAGCACGAAGGTCACGAAAACCCTGCAAGATGCGATTGCGGCATTGTAATTTCGCGAGTCCGAGGCCACAGACGTGAAACAGCTCCTTTCCGGCATCTGGCAATGGTCTTGGTTCTCCGACGAGAAGCAGATCGATTTTAACGGACTGTTCCTCAATGTCGGTGAGCATAAGATTCTCATTGATCCTCCGCCCATGACGGCCGAGGTCAGCACATTTATTCGGCGCCAGGGGGGCCTCGACTACATTATCGTCACCAATCGGGACCATGCTCGCGAGGCGGAGACGTATCAGGCTGAGTTTCGTTGTCAGATGCTAGTACCTGACCTCGATGCTCCACACATGGACCTGAAGCCGACCAGGACTTTCAAGGATGGGGAACTCTTGCCCGGTGGTATTTGGGTTATTCAACTCAACCATCAAAAATCCCTCGGTGAATCGGCTCTGTATATTCAGCAGGGAAAAGGGGTGCTCATTGTCGGTGATGCGCTCATTGGGAAACCGTCGGGGTCCATGAGTCTATTGGCGCCAGAGAAATACAGTGATGTGACTAGGGCAAGAGAAGGACTGAGGCGCTTGCTGAAATATAACTTCGACTCGATTCTTGTAGGGGACGGCGCTAGCATCATCGGTGAGGCGAAACAGGCGGTGGAGCGGGCGCTGCAGGCCTAGAGGACAATGGCGCTACGAAACGGACTCTCAGAGGAACTCAACCGCCAAGGCAACGAGCACTTTGCGCGCGGCCATTATACGGATGCCTATGCCTGTTACGCGAAAGCGCTGGAATGTGATCGCTTGACGGGTGATCATCGGGCACTCAGCGCGACGTTAGGCAATCTTGGCAATATCTGCGCGGTCAGTGGCCGTCGCGAATCGGCACACAATTATTACCAAGAAGTGTTGGAACTGCAGAAAGTTCTTGGAGACGAGAAGGGTATTGGAACTACCCTGGCCAACCTTGGAAATTTGCGTGCTGACGCCGGCGAATGGGAACTCGCCAGAGCCTACTACCTAGAAGCACTCGACATCATGACGCGTGTGCATGATGAACTCGGCAAGGCTGTGTTGTTTTCAGACTTAGGACTTGTGGCGCGAGAAACAGGGCAGTTTGAGGATGCTCTTCGCCACTACGAGCAATCTCTGGTGCTGATGCGGCGACTGAACAATCAGGGAGGTGTCGCCGATGCCTGGCGGATGATGGGACGTACCTTTGCCATTCAAAAGCGGTACGAGGATGCCATCGCCTGCTGCCATACGAGTCAATCGATTGCTGAACGGAGTCGAGACGAGTTGCGCACAGGCGGAGCTCGCTATATCCTGGCTCAATGTTACGAGGACCTCGGACAACTGCAGATGGCGGTAGAGATGCTGGAGCAAGTCGTGCGTATGGACCGAAAGTACGACCTCCCGAAATTGGCTGAGAACACCACCAGGCTCGAACGTCTTCGCGCCCGTTTGACCGCAGAAGATCCGACTCCACAACCGCGTCGGTCACGCGCATGACTACCGTGGCTCTCCCCTCATGGGAACAGGTTCGCTCTCAATTGATGGCAGCTGTCCCGCAATTTTACGAATTCGAATCAGGCGGAGCCCTCGCTCTCGATTTGGGGGACGGGGATTGGCTATTGGAGATCAGGCCTGATGGGAAACTCCTCTGTCAGCACGGCATTGCGATGGACGATGTAAAGAGCCTGATGTGCGACGGGACGACGGAGGACTTGGGAACTGATGAGGTAGCGAAACAGGCTAAGTATTTTCTGGGCCCGGTGGTGTCAAAAATGCGACCTACTCTCCTGAAGGCGGGTTTCGTGGAACAAACCGATATGAATGATGACTTCGTCGCTATCATCTTTCTCAAGGGCATCGACTTTCAGCGACTGGACGAGGTCGTTGCCGCCGTGCGTTGGTGCCAGAGTCTCTTTGGGAATCGGGCGAAACTCTAGTCGCGCTCTACCAGCACTGTTATGGCCCCTCCTTCCATCGCAACCATTCAAGACTTCCGTGCTCTTTTGGCCGCCTATCGATTACCGAGGATAGTGCTGACCGCGCTGGAACTGGATCTCTTTACAGCGCTCGCCGCTCGGACTTGTTCTGCTGAACGGCTGGCTCAGACTCTCGATGCAAGCGAGCGTGGACTGGAGATACTCTGCAGAAATTTGGCGACGTGCGGGTTGTTAAAGAAACGCGGCGATGTCTATCGCAACAGCGCCTTTGCTGCGACACAGTTGAATGCTAATCATCCCCATTACCGGGGGGCCTATTTAGAGATCCTCAAGAATCAGTGGGCCGATTGGTCTCACCTGACAGATACCGTGAGATCTGGGCGTCCGGTGGATCATGAGGCGCCAGAGACGGCGGATTACCGGCGTCAGTTTACCTGGGCCATGCACCATCGCTCCGTGGATGTGGCGGCAAGAGCGGCGAGAGAGATCGATCTGAGGCAAGCGGGTAGCCTGCTGGACCTTGGAGGCGGTCCTGGCACCTACGCCATGGCATTCCTGGCACGTCATCCAAAACTGAAGGCGACTGTCTGTGATCGTCCGGCGGCCCTAGAAGTGGCGAAGGAAATTGCGGCGACGCACAAGGTGCGGAAGCGACTGTCCTTCCTGGCGCTCAACTTTATGGAGGAAGACCTTCCTGGACAGTATGATGTGGTGTGGTATTCCAATGTGCTCCATATCTATTCGCCCGACGAAAACCATGTGTTGTTTCGGCGCATCCTTTCGGCACTCCCTCCTGGTGGACGGCTAATCACTCAAGATGCCTTTCTTCATGACCGAGAGGGACTATATCCGGAAGAAGCGAGTCTTTTCGCGGTCAGTATGTTGCTCTTCACCGAACGGGGTAATACCTATTCATTGCGTGATACTGCTCGATGGCTTAAAGAAGCAGGTTACGTAAAAATCAAACCCATCAAAATGAAGCGGGGAACGGAAGATTGGGACGGCGGTCTTCTGGAGGCTTTTCGTCCGACTCGACGGTGAGAGCGCAACGGACTCCAAAGATCATAATCAAAAAATTCAGTAGGCTGCTGGCCAGTGTAAGGGTCAACACCGCCGTGCGAGGAGCCGCTTGGCTGGCCTCTTGGATGATAGTGGCCAGGTCGAGTGCCAATGCCACGGTGCTATACATGACCGCTACCAGGGCGATCCATGGTTGACGGATGACAAGAAGTCCTCCCACCAGCAGGGCCGGACATCCGAATAGAAACACCAACAGCACGCCGCTCTTAATCGTTGAGAGAGGTGCAGCTGAGCCCACCATGAAGAGACTCGCTTCCACCAAGATCAGTGCGATAAATAGCCCAATGACCAGCATCCTTGTTGCCATGGCGGCACTATAGCTGCCGAGTGGATCCACCGCAAGATGTCTTGTCCCCGAACATCCCTCGGTGATAGGATTTTGCATGGGTATCCCGATAGGAGACAAACAGAACCTCCAGCAGAGTCAGTGCACTCTGATTTACGACGGCGCCTGTCGATTCTGTGTCGCAAGTAAAGAAGGCATCGAACGCCTGTCTCCTCCAGACCAGCCAGCTTCCGTCAGATACATTCCTTATCAAAGCGTCGAGGCCGAACATATTCTGGGCCCAGAGTATCACCCTGGAAGACCGGAGGTGGCCTATCTGGTTGGCGCTGACGGCCAGATTCGAAAGGGGCTGGATGCTATTGTGCCTCTCCTCCGCAGACTTCCGGGCGGCCGGTTCGTCGGGATTTTGCTTGCGACCCCTGGTTGCCGATCGATCGCCTCTTGGCTATACCGACTTGTCGCGCGCCATCGTTACCATTGGTTTGGAACCATGCCTGCCAAACTACCATCGTAGCTGAGCCTACCGCCTTATTCCCCAGATCCCGCACCAGGTCATCCGAAACCCGCCTTCGGAGGGGACGGCCCAAGCCGGCGTGTCATTTACTGCGTGGTGCGAGGTAGCGGAGAATCCGCCTCACACGAGGGAGGCACAGGTGACCCAATACCCAATTCAAAAAATAGGCTCGGCTCGGATGATTGGAGAGAGAGAACGCAAATATCTGAGGGGGCGGCGCAAGGGAGCAAGACTATGGCACCTCGCGCTTGTGGCACCGGTAGTGGCTCTGCTCCTTGTATCGACCTATTCCATCGCTGCTCCATATCATTTCTTCCCTACGCCCGTTTCCGACAACACAATCGGCACAAGCACCGTGACGGAACTGTCCTCAGATCACTCAGCGGTGGTGGCTGCTGCATTCGGATTTCAGGCCGCCGGATCTTCCATCATTACGGTTCGGACGTATGACGCGCGAACTGGGGCGATCTTGTCGGAGGATGCATTCGATGTGAACGTCAAGGAAGAAGGAGCGAGCCAACATGATGGGAATAAGGGGCGGATTTTTGCCGGCGGGATCGGAACGGATTCGGTGGAAAAGTCCAAGTTTATGTTGCGGGTCTATGATGCTGAGACGGGGCGGTTTCTCTGGGAAGGACAATTAAATTTGCTGAAGATGGGCCAGGGAGGAATAACCCAGGCGATTTTCACGTTTACCACGAACAATCCCCCCCTGGTTCGAACCTCGTTGGGTGGTCAAGAACACCTCCAGACCCTCTTTTCCCTCCGAGCTCTAAATTCGTCCACGGGAGGGCTAGTATGGCAGGATCAGTTTGTGCCGGGTATTCGAAAAGTGGTGAAGAAGGATGGCGTAGTCTTCAATGGTCCCACTGGTAGGTCGATTCACGAACCCATTGAGCATATCTTCGATTTGATTGTGCGCACCTATGACCGCAAAACCGGTTCATTGCTGTGGGAGGATTCGTTTGAGCAACTGGATCGCATTGAGGTACCCGCCGATGAGCCGGACGACCAAGCCCGCCCCCAAGCGATTCCCTCCTGGAGTTCTATTGGAAGAATTGGCGGAGAAAGCCATCGGACCGCGCTGCGGTAGCAGTTAGGACTTTGACTGAGCCAAAGTGGCCCTCACACTCTCCGCCCACTGTTCTTGAAAGTGATCGTACGAAAGAAACAATCTGTCTTGCATGACGGCGGCAATCGTTTGACGGGCTTTTAAATGCATGAGAACCTCATGCACCTTGTGCATGCCAAATCGTTGTATCAAATAGTGGGTAGCAGCACTCGCTTCTGTATAGGCAATAGTGGCTTTTTCGTCCGATAGACTCTCCCAACTGCCTTCAAGTGCTGTTAAGGGGATCAGATGATGTTCGCCTGGCGTTAAAATTTTCACCTCCGGCCAGAGATCACCGGCCAGTTGCATGGCCAAACCCTCATTGAGCCAAGTAGGAATCGCCCCGCCTGTGGCGCCCAGTTCTTCGTGAAGGAGAGCATGGACAAACTCATGACGCAGCACCCTGGTCAGCCAGGCTCGGTTCGTGGCAGCACCTTGGGTGGGGATTTGAATACGTCCCAAGACAGGGTCGAATAGGCCGTCGGCCCAAGTGGGCCCACCGGTGTCGCCAAGAAACTGGTTCTTTGTGTGGAGGACGACGGTGATCGGCCTTGAAGGGAAAAAATTGAACCTCTGACCAATTTCTCGGTAAGCCTCTTCAAGGATATCAAGGACGGTGGTCCAGGTCGTGGGATCTTCATTGCCGTCATATTTCACTGTGAAATGACTGCTGCTGCGAGTGGAAAACTTTTCCTCAGTCTTTTCAGTGCGATGCACTTTTGCGGTGACCGCCTTTAAATAGGATTGAAGGCCGGGATCTTTCTTGATTCGCTCCTTGGCAAGAGCCAAATGTTGACCCGCTTCAGTGAGGCGCTCCCTTTCCTGCAGCAGATCTGCCAGGGCCACATGGGGGAACGGCTCATCCGGGGCCAGGGTCAACACTTTCCGCAGGAACTCTTCCGTGAGCGCGGGGTCACGGAGGCCCCAATAGGCATTGGCGAGATTGAGATGGGCAACCGGGTTTTGCGGGTCGAGAGATACTGCTTTCTTGAAGGCCTTCACCGAAACCTCTGTCCCACCAATCTTTTCCTGAAGAATGCCTAAGTTGTTCCACAAAATAGCCACATGCCTTTTAGTGGCCGATTCCGTAAACAGCGAGGAGGGAAGCTCCTCCAGTTTCGTTTCCGCGAGAGCAAGGTTGCGCTTTTCCAGTTCTTCGTGAATCGCACCCAGCAGTTCCGAATGCCTCGGAACCGGAATGCTGACGGGATCGATCGTCCGAGACCTCTTCATCTCGACCGTGACGCGTTCCTGAGGTGGTGCCAGGGGAGCTGAGGAGGCGTGGGGTGAGGTGTCTTCTATAACTTGAGGGGGGGAGGGCGGTGCATCGTGGAAGTAATGGGGCTTCAGCCAGGTCTGGTAGAAGATGAACAAACTGATCACAACTGCGAGCGTCCCTAGAATATGCCTAATATTGCGCCGATACATGGGTTCCCTTGTATGAACTCTACGCAAAATCACTCTAACACCCAGATTCTAGACGACCAAGGAAAGTTGCAAAAGCAGTCGACAAACCGCTCATCGCAGTCGAGGTTATATTGAGACCCCTCGTTGAGCAGCAGACATGGCTGTGATACGATCCCGCCCCAGGATGCCACGTCCTGAGCCGACCGACCTTCACGACCCCTTTCATGCCTTTCTCCAACGTGTGACCAGACCTATAGAATTTGCCTGCCGCGACGCGTACGCCCATCTTTCGACGGTCAGGAATCTGGACCATTTCGTATCGGAGCAAGTGCTTGGTGTGCTGGGGGAGCGCGTCTACCCTCAGGCAGTGGAAGCGGAGTTGCTGTTGCTCCGCAACCTCTTTGTCGATTTTCACACGCGACTCTCTTCTCGAGAACAACAGGATCGGCTCTCGCGAGCCCTGACTCTGCTACGGCACCTGCAGCAGGGCTCTGGCGTGATCAACGGGCCAAGAGCCTTTTCGGAGCAAGAGGATCCTGCGACGCACTCCATTCGCTCGGTCCCCGCACGGCCACTGTGGGATCTACCGATCCAGTTTGCGAAGGGGGTGGGGCCGAAACGAGCGCAACTAATGGGGCGACTGGGAATTGTTACGATCGAGCAGGCATTCTGGGCATTGCCCTGGCGATATGAAGATCGTTCGGTAGTGACGCCGATTAATAAGCTCGTTCCCGCGGCCACGTACACTATCTGCGGAGTAATCGGCCAAATAGAGTCGACCCGCGCGCGCTCGCGCCGTCTGTCTATTCTGGATGTAGCGATTGAGGATGCCACCGGGATAGTCCATGCGGTTTTTTTCAACCAGCCGTATTTGGAGGATGTTCTAAGACAAGGCGTGAGGGTCATGATGGCGGGGCGTGTGGTGGCCGGTCGGGGCGGATGGACAGACGTACGGTTAGAGCCAACGCAATTTGAAGTGTTGAATGGAGCAGAGGATGAACTGCTGCATGTGGGACGCATTGTGCCGATCTATCATGAAACGAAAGGGTGGACCTCCCGTCACATGCGTGTTCTCATCCAGGGGCTCTTGGAGGAATATGGCGTTGATATCGAAGAAGTGCTGCCATTCTCAGTTCGTGCGCGTCACCGGTTGCCGCCCATTCGTACTGCGATACAACAAGTGCATTTCCCTCCATCAAAGACGGATCTCGCCGCTCTCGACCGAGGAGTCACGGAAGCCCACCGCCGATTGGCCTTCGAGGAGCTGTTTCTGTTACAGGCGGCATTGGTTCTGCGCCAGCGGGAGATAAAAGAAGAACTCAAGCCCTTCCGGTTTAATCCTCACGTGTCGCAGCTGCAGGTACTCGCGCAGGTGCTGCCTTTCAAGCTTACGTCTGCCCAGGAGCGCGTCTTCGGCGAGATCCAGGCCGATATGGTGGCTTCACGGCCGATGAATCGGCTGGTGCAGGGTGATGTCGGTTCAGGGAAGACCGTGGTGGCGCTTCATGCCCTGGTGATGGCTTGCGGTTCAGGCTGCCAAACGGCGCTGATGGTTCCCACCGAGATCTTGGCTGAACAGCATTATCTGAATCTCAAACCGCTGCTGGAGGGGGTGGGCCTCCAGGCGGTGCTTCTCACGAGTGGAGGCAAGACGAAAGAGCGGACTGAGAAGCTCAAGCAGCTGGCATCGGGCACGGCGCAAGTGGCCATTGGAACCCACGCCTTGATTCAGAAGCAGGTGCAGTTCGCCAAGCTCGGATTGGTCATTGTCGATGAACAGCATAAATTCGGCGTGCTTCAGCGAAAGACGTTGCTCGAGAAGGGCTATCGTCCTGACGTGCTGGTGATGACGGCCACGCCGATTCCGCGCACCTTGGCCATGACTGTTTATGGAGACCTGGACCTATCGGTCATCGACATGCTGCCGCCGGGCCGTAAACCCGTGCGCACCATGCTTTACAGTGAAGGGCAACGGCGTAAAGCCTGGCAGTTGGTGGGCGATGAATTGAAGGCCGGTCGCCAGGCTTACATCGTGTATCCGTTGGTCGAGGAGTCTGAGAAAATCGATCTCAAGGCGGCGATCCAAGGAGCGGAACAGCTGCAGCGCGATGTGTTTCCTCAGTCACGGGTGGGCTTGCTGCATGGCAGGCTCAAGACCGCAGAGAAAGAATGCACCATGGCGGCCTTCAAGGCCGGGACGATTCAGATTCTCGTAGCGACCACGGTGATCGAGGTCGGGGTAGATGTTCCCAACGCGACCATCATGGTGATCGAACATGCTGAACGGTTTGGGTTGGCACAGTTGCATCAACTGCGGGGACGGGTTGGCCGAGGGGCCCATCAGTCGCTGTGCCTGCTTATGGCCTCGTACCTACCACGCGAGGCTCGAGTGCGGGTGGGACGTGATGGAGGGCCGGAGAATGTTTCCCATGCGCAACAACGGCTCGCCGCGCTCGTCAACTCCAACGACGGATTCTTGATTGCCGAAGAAGATCTTCGAATCAGGGGGCCGGGAGAGTTTCTCGGTCTACGGCAGTGGGGGCTGCCGGAGTTTCGAGCTGCCAATCTCTTGCGAGACGCAGATTTACTTGAGCAGGCGAGGCAAGAGGCCTATACGCTGCTGGAACAGGACCCCGGCCTAACGCGGCCTCAGCACCAAGTGTTCAAGGCGGCCATGCTCAGGCGCTGGCATGGCAAACTCGCCCTGGGAGATGTGAGTTAGCGAGTACGGACACTGCCAGATCGGTGGAGGGCTGATACATGGGAATGTTGCAACGTCTCAGTCACGATTTGCGCGCCGGCTGGGTAACCCTGCGGCACGGCACCGCCAAGGCCGCGACGCGGGCGTTGGAAGAAGGTGAATTGCTTCGTTATCGTCTGGAATTGCGCAAAGTTGATCAGCAACTTGACGATCTGCAGGCCGACATCGGCGAACGCACCATCGAGTTGCACGACCGTGGTGAGGCCACGGAACGTATTCTGTCCGATTCGGAAGTCGCCCGTATGATGCAGCAGATACGGTTACTTCAGGACGAACGGACCAAACTGTTGCTCGAAATGAACGACATCACGGTAGAAGAGTAGTCGGAGATCTTCCATGCCCCTCTCGCCGTCTCCTTCCGGGCGGATTCTCGGCGGAATTGATATCGGGACATTGACCTGTCGCTTGCTCATTGCAGAAGTCTCTCAGTCCGGGGAACTCGATCGAGATCGCCTGTTGCACCCCGATGCCATGCAACGGGTGGTTGCCACCCTGAAAGAATGGCGTCAGGTTATGGACGACTGCCACGTGGAAGCCTTATCGGTCGTGGCAACGAGTGCGGTGCGTGATGCCCAGAATCGTGACGAATTTTTGGATCTGGTAAAGCGCGAAGCTCAATTCCAGATCGAAATCATTTCCGGCGAAGAAGAAGCGCGGCGGACGATGCTGGGAATCCGATCTGGTCTGCCCAACGGCGTAACCGACCTGCTGGCGCTGGATATCGGTGGCGGGAGCACAGAATTGATTCTGAATCGGCTTGGCCAGCCGATCGTG
>JAJONL010000185.1 GCA_021323395.1 Nitrospira sp. | reverse complement strand
CCCGAATTCGTTCCCATTGTTCGTCGCGCAAGCGCAGCATGCGGGCACATTGTAGGTGGTTGTTTTCATCGAGACAACCATTTTGAGATAGGTTCTAGTATTATTCCATCGCCTGTTTGGCGCGATTGGCAATGTCCACAGCGTAGCGTTGTAATCACTCGATGCTCATCAAGCCATTCGCTTGCTGGTAAGTTGCTGATGAATGCGGGCAGGCTTTTTCGACGAATATTCTTAGAGGATGTTGGGTCTCGACAGGAAACCTATTGTAGAAGTGACAAAGGTCTGTGGGTGAGCGAACACGTAGGGCAGGTGCAGCGGAGGTGCCTTATCAGCTATGGCCGTTCGCAGAGGAGTTGAAAAACCATCGATCAAGGACGGGAGCTTCCCGCGCTGATGAGCTGTTCTATGGAATGGTACGCTTGATGATCAGGTCGCGGTCTTGTTCGATCTGGGATGCCAAATTACGAAGGGCTTGGGCGGTGGCGTGCGAGATGGGCTCCTGATCGGAGGCGGTGGTCCATCGAACCGACGATCCGAGCGCTTCTCCCTCCGCTGCATAGGTCTTAATGGGCGCCTTCCCGGAGAACGAAAGATCGGACTCCAGATGAACCCTGTACAGGTACCGGTCCGGTGATCGAAGGGTGAGCCACGCTTTTATGATCAGCCGCATGTCGGCGGGCTCTAGGCTGATCGTCGCAAACGTCTGGCGTTGTATAAAGTACTCCAGCGTAGTCTGGCGAAGGTCCTTCACCGGCCATTCCAGGAGCGTAATACCTGGCATGTGATCGGCTCCTTCGATCGCGAGGAAGGGCATCTCAAGCTGCACGGTCAATGGGAGAGGGGTATGAGTGATGTCGTCTGTCGGGGGAGAAACGTGTATCCGATGGACGCATCCGGTTCCAAGGAGGCTGAGGCCCAGCAGTAAGGTGAGCAGTTGATGCCGCAGTCCCATCATCGTCGACACGAACAGTGTCCTCTCGCTACGGCGAAGCGGAACTGGGGTTGAGAATGTCCAGATCGTGGATGGCGCGAGCGGCCTGATCTCGATAGAGGCGTTCGGTCGAACCGGTGTATGTATTCATGACACGCTGATAGGTCGACCTGGCTTGAGCATACTGCTTCTTGATCGAAAGATACTGCCCCAAGGCCAGCCAGTTTTGGGCCGCCGTTTCGTTCGCCATGCGCAAATCGGTCCATTCACGGTCCACTTGGTTGGTTCCCGGCTGATTGACCCGTCGAGTGATGGTGTCGCTCAGTTGGGCCGAGAGATGTTCAATGGCCTCATTTTCGCGGACGGCTGCCGCCACGCGATCATGTTTCAGATGGTCATAGAAGGATTCCACATGGTGTTTGATCGAATCCGCACGGTTCTCATGGATGTCATGAGCACAATGGGCGAGACCGAGGCCGAGTGAGAACAGCCATAGACACTTCCATGATGAGAGCGTTTGTAAGCGGGCCACCCTGGGCGCCTCCTTCAATGTTCAGAAAAAATTATCCTCTCGACATTCCTCACGATCCTACCTCAGTGCGACTGCGAAACGCGAGGCTATGGTGTGAGGTTACGAGACAGGTTTGAAGAAGAGCACAGCCAGGGGAGGCAGTGTCAGTGACAGGTAATGAGAGCGACCATGCGCTGGCAGGCCTTCCGCTGCCACACCGCCAAGATTTCCCATTCCGCTACCGCCATACATCGGAGCATCGCTGTTCAGAAGTTCTTTCCAGTAGCCCCCCTGGGGCACGCCAATACGATAGTGCAATCGCGGGACAGGAGTAAAATTGCAGATGACCGCGATGCTTTCTTGAGGCGACCGGCCATGGCGCAGCAGGCTGATGACCCCGGCGTCGACATCCTGGCAGTCGATCCATTCGAATCCTCGGGCATCGAAGTCGAATTCATGGAGCGCCGGCTCCTTGCGGTACAGGCGGTTGAGGTCGGCGACCCATTGCTGGAGTCCCTGATGGGGAGGATATTGCAACAGGTTCCAGTCGAGGCTGTCGTCATGCGCCCATTCGCGCCATTGACCGATCTCGCCTCCCATGAAAATGAGTTTCTTGGCCGCTTGCGCATACATGTATCCGAAGAGCACACGGAGGTTGGCAAATTTCTGCCAGTCGTCGCCCGGCATTCTCCGCAGGAGCGAGCCCTTTCCATGGACGACTTCGTCATGAGAAAGGGGGAGTAAAAAGTTTTCTTGGAAAGCGTAGAGCATACGGAAGGTGAGGTTGCGGTGGTGATGTTTGCGATACACGGGGTCAAGGGCCATGTATTCCAACGTGTCATGCATCCAGCCCATGTCCCACTTCATTCCGAAGCCTAGGCCGCCCGCATAGGGTGGGCGCGACACGGAGGGCCATGACGTGGATTCTTCGGCAAATGTCTGCACATCCGGGTGTCGACGATAGATCTCTTCGTTCATCTGTCGCAGGAAAGCAATCGCCTCCACATTTTCTCGGCCCCCATAACGGTTGGGAATCCATTCGCCCTCTTTTCGTGAGTAGTCTAGATACAACATGGAGGCCACGGCATCTACACGGAGGCCGTCGGCATGGTACTGTTCGAGCCAAAAGAGCGCGCTGCTGATCAAGAAGCTGCGCACCTCGTTACGGCTGTAATTGAACACGGCGGTGTCCCAGTCTGGATGGAGGCCTTGTCGAGGATCCGCATGTTCAAAGAGATGACTGCCGTCGAATCGGCTCAAGCCATGAGCATCCGTTGGGAAGTGCGAGGGTACCCAATCCAGAATGACGCCAATGTCACGCTGGTGAAGCTGATCAATGAGGTACATGAAGTCCTGCGGCGTGCCATAATTGCCTGAAGGCGCGAAGTAGCCCGTCGTTTGATAGCCCCAGGACCCGAAGAAAGGATGGTCCATGAGCGGAAGAAATTCCACATGCGTGAAGCCCAGCCGCTGTACGTATTCGATGAGCTTGGGCGCCGCTTCGCGATAACTCAGAGAACGGTTTCCATCCCCCGGCACCCGCATCCAGGAACCGAAATGCACTTCGTAAATGCTGATCGGGGCGTCAAGCGCATTATGCCGCGCGCGACTCCGCATCCAGGCTTCGTCCTGCCAGGTATAGTCGAGCGACCAGACGACTGAGGCGGATTTCGGCGGAATTTCATTCAGCCGGGCAAACGGATCGGTCTTGATGAGTTCGGCGCCGTGAGGCCGTGATCGAATATGAAATTTATACAGCGCACCGATCTCCACCCCTGGGATGAATCCTTCCCAAATGCCTGAGGACTGACAGGGGCGGAGGGGATGACGAGAAGGGTCCCAATGATTGAAGGTTCCGAAGACCGAAACCTGCTCAGCTGCCGGAGCCCAGACGGCAAAATAGGTACCCTCGACCCCTTGCACAGTCGTGGGATGCGCGCCGAGTTTGTCATAGAGGTGAAAGTGAGAACCCTCATTGAATAGATACAGGTCGTCCGCCGTGAGCAGACTGGCATTCGAGGGCGCGAGATCGTCCGGCTGCGATGTCCTGTCAAGGCGCTCGTCTTCGTGACGATTGAGTAGGGGATCCATCAATGTAGGGTACTGTGCTTGGAGGCAAGGCGTCAAATGGCTGGCAGTTGTTCTTTCTTCGTACCCAGGCCGAAGGAGCCCGCTCGTAGGCATCTCTGCGTCCCCATCGTCTAGCCTGGCCTAGGACATTGCCCTTTCAAGGCAGTAACACGGGTTCAAATCCCGTTGGGGACACCACACCTTTCCCTGATCCTGCAGTGGTTTAGCGGTGGGCTGGCTCTCTGCCGCTGACTGCTCGCGCCGTTCATAGGACAAGTCATAGGACAATAGTGCGTGGGTGTAAGCTGTCTCCAGTATGGTGACGGCCTCGCGCAACTGCGCGTTCCAGCCCCGGCCACCGTGGGAATAGCGGCTCGTCATGGCTGTGCTGCCAAAATCGCCACCTATGCCGCGCACCGTATGACCGAGCAACGCTGAGCGCACCTCAAGTCCCACTCCGGCATTCTGGAGCCGTGTGGCGAAGGTATGCCGGAGGTCGTGAAAATGCAGATCATGCACACGAGCACGCTTGCACAGCCGCCCCCAGTACACGGCAAGGCTGGCTCGTGTCCATCTTGTGAAAACCTTGTCATTAACACATCGTTCCCCGAGAACATGTGCCGCGATACGATTGAGAGGGAGCTCACGGGGCGTGCCCTTTAATCGGCTTCGCGAAGCAGGGATGGATAGCCACCAGCCGTCATCACGCCGGGTCAGCCATGACCCTTGCATTCCAACGATCTTGCCCTCTCGAAGGCCGGTATGCAGAGCGACCAGCACAATGGACCAGAGTTCTTCGGGAGCGACCTTCTGTACGGCGATCAGTTCAGCATCGTTTGCGATCCGTTCTCGACTCACCGCCTCCGGCAGAGCCACGCGCTTCAGCCTATTCTTGTCGAGCTTGTCGTGATCGACGGCGAGATTCAAAATGCGCATAAACACATTCCACTCGCGTCTTATAGTCGCGGGTGCTGCTTTTTCTTTACAGCGCGCGGATACATACTCAATCCCGTCCTCCGCAATCAGTGACGCCAGAGTCCGTCGGCCAAAGCGTGGCATCAAATGTTTCTCTATGGCTATTCGCGGTCTCATCAAGTCAATCCGCTGGGTGTTCTGCATCGTCTTCCAATAAGTCTGCACAGCATCCGAAAAGGTCAGCCATGTTACTGCGTGAGTCGGAGCTTCACTCTCGCGCTGTATTTTAGCGACCATGTTAATCGCTAGGCGTTCTGCATCTTCAGGAGAAAGATTGTATCCAAGCGTTGGCCGATACTTCTCTCCTCTGAAACGATAGTACAAATCAAATGCGGTCCCATGACGTTTGCTGGGCCGCTTCTTAATCAGATAGCTCATGCCGGATGATAGTCCTTCTTACCTCGGGGCTTTCGATGGTAAATGGTCGATCTCGCAGCCGCAAGGTCGGTCGGAGGGCCATCACGACTGGCGGCATCGCTGCCGTCTTCGATCCCTCCGCTCTTGATCCACCGCATGACCTCGTTTTGGTCGAACCAATGACCACGGAATCCCGGCACCGTGTGATGGGGGATCCATCGGAGATTTTGATAAACCCATGACCGTGAGCGCCGAACAAACCTTGCCATTTCAGCGAGCGTCATCAGTTCACCGAAACCTCCGGTGTCGTTATCTGTGCCGCCTGCTGCAGCCATTTATGCCTCCTTTTCGGCGAAGCGCACGCCAGTATGCTAAGTAAACTTCCCGTCCTTCCTCTCCACCAAACTCACGCTTCAATGGATCGGAAAGCATATAGGCTTCTAGGGCAAGGTCTTCCGTGTCGATCCTTGCCAACTTCTCATCGGCCCACGTCGCCTGTTGTAGCTGCAAGGTATCGAGCGCGAATTGCTCGCGCAGCGAGATTGCCGTGGGAACCGTATTCTTTCGCTGACCAGCCATGTTCAATGCCATTGAGTGTTCCTTTCAAAGTAGTGATGTCATTGGCACGTTAGTGAGAGTATGCGGACACCGCGAGCTCCCAGTCTTGTGGTTCTATGACGCCTCGCGTCGCAAAGATCACCATTGCTTTCCCAGGTTCACCACAATAGACCACTCGACCAATGGGGATGCCGGTTTCCAGGTTAAAGGCATTTGGCTCAGTCGCGTAAACCGCTTTTCCTTGGTCTCGGGCAGAAGCGCCTAGAACGGACAGCGCCACAATGCCTTGGGTTCGGACGGCGACCTGGTCGTTGCTCGACATGCCTTCTACGACGCCTGCAAAAGGCCCGTTGCGCCAAATATAGAGGTGCCTGACCTTGCCATCGGGCCCAAGCACTACAGGCGCGCCGGGGGCTAGTAGATGTCCGGCCACGACAGAAAAACGATCTACACTTCCAGGCCGAGACATGATGGCGTACGTCCGGGGTATTTGAGGAAGTGGCGTCCGTTTCACCATGTCGTATGGTG
>JAJONL010000184.1 GCA_021323395.1 Nitrospira sp. | reverse complement strand
GGCCGCGCGGTGTATACTGCAATGGAGGCTTCTACGTGTGCCGGCATCTTGCCGGGAGGACCTGATGTCCCTCGACCCTACCTCGCTCGAACCCCGTATCCGCGTCATCGGCGAAGACTTGGCCCGACGTTCCGGCGGGCAGGCTCCCGGCCTGTTCGATTCCCGCTGGTGGTCGCAGGCGGCGATCAATCTGGCGATGAAAGATCCCGCGTTCAAAGCGCAGTTGTTCCGATTCATCGATGTGTTGCCGTCGTTGCGGGACGATGCGAAGGTCGTGCGCCTCGCCGAGGAATATTTCGGTGACATGGGCGCGCATTTATTCGGCGCGCAGTGGGGACTCAAGGCGCTCGCCTCGACGAAGCTGGGCGCGACTTTAAGCGGGAAGGCCATCCGGCATCAGGTCGAGCAAATGGCCACCTCCTTTATCGCCGGGGCTTCCGTCGAGCAGGCTGAGCCGGTCCTTCGCACGTTATGGGAAGACGGCCGGGCATTTTCAATCGACTTGCTGGGCGAAGCGACCGTCAGCGAGCGGGAAGCGGATCGGTATCGCGACCATTGTCTCGCGGCGTTGCGCAGGCTGGGCGAAGTCTGCGCCGACTGGCCGCCTGTGCCGTTGCTCGAACGGGATCATCTCGGTCTCCTTCCCCGCGTGCAACTCTCGATCAAGATTTCCGCGCTCTATTCGCAGCTGGATCCGATCGACCCCGAGGGCAGCTATTGCGCCATTGCCGCTCGCTTGCGGCCGCTTTTGAATCTGGCCTCCATCTTGCCCGCCTCCATCATTTTCGATATGGAGCAGGCGGAAACGAAAGACCTGATTCTCACGACGTTCATGCGAATCTTTTCAGAAGAGCCCTATCGAACCTTTCCGCATGGGGGCATTGCGCTCCAAGCCTATCGCACCGATACGCAGGAGGATGTGCGGAGGCTTCTGGACTGGACCGCCGATCGACAGACGCCGATTACCATCCGGCTGGTGAAGGGCGCCTACTGGGATTCGGATGCCACCAGGTATCGCCAGCGTGGGTGGCCGATGCCGCTGTATGAACGGAAGGCCGAGACGGACCTCAACTATGAATCGCTGGCTCGGGTGCTGCTTGAGCACAGTCACGTGGTGCGCCCCGCATTCGGCACGCACAATCTCCGTAGTCTGGCCGTGATCGAAGCGGTGGCGGAGACCTTCAAACTGCCGCCGGAGGCCTGGGAATATCAGATGATCTATGGCATGGCGGAGCCCTTTCAGCATGCGATGCATGATCGAGGACGGCGCCTTCGGCTCTACACCCCGGTGGGAGAGCTGCTGCCGGGCATGGCCTATCTCGTCCGCCGGCTGCTGGAAAATACTTCGAATGAATCTTTTCTGCGGAAGGAATATGTGGAGTCACAGCCGCTGGCCCTGCTGCTCTCTCCGCCCGAGGTCGGGCCTGCTTTGTCTGTCCCACCTGCGCGATCGGAAGAGACATCCTCGCCGGCGGTTCGAAGCGTGGCTTTCATCAACGAACCGGTGGCGGATTTTTCCCATCCTCAGGTCCGGGACAGGATGGCGGGAGCGATCGAGATCGTTCGACAGCAGTTGGGGAGACGGCTGGATGTTTCGAAACTCGCCGTCCAGGTTCCGACGGGACCGGAATTGCGTTCGGTCAATCCGAGCCAGCCGCAACAACTCGTGACGGTGGTGCAGAGTTATAACCCTGGTCAAGTCCCAGCACTCTTGAAAGCGGCTGAAGCTGGTGGTCAGGCATGGAAGGCGCGGCCGGTTGCGGAACGCGTCGCAGTGCTTCGCAAAGCAGCATCCCTCATGCGGGCGCAACGCTGGGAATTGGCTGCCTGCGAGGTGTTTGAGGAAGGGAAGCCCTGGCGGGAGGCGGATGCGGATGTGGCCGAGGCCGTCGATTTCCTGGAATACTATGCGGCAGACATGGAACAACTGGGGGCGCCCCGTCGGCTGGGCCAATATCCAGGCGAGTTGAATGAGCTGGTCTGGAGCCCTCGAGGCGTCGCCGTCGTGATCTCACCGTGGAATTTTCCCCTCGCGATTCCAACCGGCATGGTCGCGGCCGCGTTGGTCTGCGGGAATTCAGTCCTGTTCAAACCCTCCGAGCGCGCATCCATGTTGGGGTATCGGCTCGCTCAGATCCTGGCGGAGGCCGGGGTTGCGGCAGGAGCACTGCAGTTCGTACCTGGCGGGCCGGATGTGGGGCGCGCGCTGGTGACGGCGTCGTCCGTGGCGACGATTGCGTTTACAGGATCAAAGGATGTGGGGCTGGGAATCATGCAGGCGGCCGGCGTCCAGCAGCCCGGACAGCGGTTCGTCAAGCGGGTCATCGCGGAAATGGGCGGCAAGAACGCGATCATTGTGGATGACACCGCCGATCTGGATGAGGCGGTGACGGGGGTCGTGCAGTCGTTCACCGGCTACGCGGGACAGAAGTGTTCCGCCTGTTCACGGGTGATTCTGGTGGACGCCGTCCATGACGAATTCGTGCAACGATTGGCCGAGGCCGTCATGAGTCTTCGCATCGGCGCGGCGGAGCATCCCAGCACTCAGGTGGGGCCGGTCATCGATGGGCGCGCTCAGAGGCGGATTCAAGATTATCTTGAGATCGGTCGGCGGGAAGGACGGGTGGTGATCGATCGGTCGGCCGAAGGGCCGGGTTATTCGATCGGACCGGTGGTGTTTGCGGATATCGAACCGACCCATCGGCTCGCGCAGGAGGAAATATTCGGTCCGGTACTCGCCGTGATGAGGGCGTCGTCGGTGGAAGAGGCGCTGGAGATCGCGAACGGGACCGTCTATGCCCTCACCGGGGGGCTCTATTCACGCAGCCCGCGGAATATCGATCAGGCGCGCCGGATGTTCGATGTCGGGAATCTGTATATCAATCGTTCGATCACGGGGGCGCTGGTTGCCCGACAATCCTTTGGCGGGCATCGTCTATCGGGGGTGGGCGCGAAGGCCGGTGGAGAAGAGTACCTGAAACAGTTCATGGTCCCGCGCGTCACCAGCGAACAGACTTTGCGGCGTGGATTCGCTCCGACCCTGTAGAACCGGAGCAGGCTTGACCTCCACTTCCTCGAGCTCTTCCGTAATGTCGGTAATGCTGCCGCGGTCGTCCTTCAGCGCCGCCAACTCCTGCCGTTCGACATATTTGACCAGCCCCACGCCCTTCGCAAACCAGGCCGTCATGACATCCGTGCCGACTGCGGTTCGATCCACGGAGGATAGCTTGATTCGGAGCGTCATCCGCGCTTCCACTCGTATGGCATCGGCATAGGCGCCGGCCGGCACCGTGACCGACTCACGACTGAGGACCGTCGAATGCCCCTCGACATCGACCTGTTCGTTCGTCCCGTCCCCGTCGATATCGCTCCCGAAATCAATACCGGTGCGGCTGAATTGTTGAAACGACTGGGACACGGTCATCGGGAACCGAATGATCTGGTACGGCACGAGTTGGCGTTCCAGAGGAGTCCCCGGCTCGGAGCCGTAGTACACGATGCCGGCGGCATCGCGGCGGTAGAAGCTATCGGAGGGGCCATGATTGCCTGGATTGGTATCATGGAACACGCTGACGGTCACGCCGCCTTTCAGCGTGCGGGTTCCAGTGACGGTGGAGACGTTCGTGAAATACTTGTTTTCGATCGTTTGCAGTGGCCCTTCGGAAATTTGTCCTCGATATTGCCAGCGTGTACCGACGGTGTCCGGAAAGTAGTCGACGGACTGAGCGATGCTGTCTTGTATATCGGCCGGGACAGCCTGGACGGAAGTCGGAGCGAAACTCAG
>JAJONL010000183.1 GCA_021323395.1 Nitrospira sp. | reverse complement strand
TCGCCATGAGGGAATATCAGGAAGCCGTACAGGCTGACCAGAATCTCGGATCCGCTCACACGGCTCTCGGGTGGTTGATGATGGAAAAGGGGAGGCCGATGGAGGCCATGGACGCCTTTAACCGTGCCGTCAAAGCCAACCCGGATGACGCGCAGGCCCTCTACGGCATTGGCAGAATTTATGCCGCCCGAGGAAAACGAGAAACCGCCGCCGAAAACTTCTCCAAAGCCATCCGCCTCGAAAAGGATCCAGCCAAGAAAAACGACATCATGAACGCCCTATTCGCGAGCGGCCAGACGGGGGATTGAGGACCCGACGCGTGATCCTTCGTTGCTCACGGGTCGTGCGCCCTCGGAAGGACCTCGACCGACGTGCGCAGTTGAAGGATCACGCGTCAGGTCCTCTGGAGAAGTGGAAGAAAGATTCTCTGGGGACGGTCGGGAAACCGGTGCGCGATTGGTCGGCACGAACTCATTTCAGATGCGACAGATTCGGATGCCGAATCGGTGGTGGCAGATGAGTGTCACCTAGTTTCGCCGAAGGAGCAGGGTCCGAGGTTCGATCCATCTCTTTGCCTGGAACAGGTCAACGACCATCGCGAACGTTAGATGTATCCACCATACCGATTCCAGACTACGAAACCGGGCAGTCCGCCGCATCCCCAAAGGGGTACGACTCAACGATCGCCTGCTCAGTGATTTCAGAGTGGGATTCTGAATGCTTTTCCAACAGTCGCCATCTTTCCATTGCCTTTGCCGCCTGACAGGAATGTCATAGATGGGCACCATTCGGCTGCTCAAAATTTTCTCCAGCAAGGCCGCAGGGAGTTCGGACGCCGAGGCGTACTGTTTCTGTACGTCGAGGTGGACGGGCAACTGAGAACGAAGCTGGAGGGAATTTTCAGCAGCCGGTTACAATTCCCGGATGGCGCCTTGAAGGACCGTTATCTGGGTCATGGGATCCCCGGCGAGCTGGAGTTCTGAACGGATCTGGGCCTTGAGGTAGTTGGAGTAGCCGATTTTGTCTACGAGCAGTTCAAGGAAGCGTTCGGAAGACAATAAGGTCTGCGCTTTGAGTTCTTCGATGGTCTCATCGCTCACCGGCACATAGCTGCTGCCGATGTGGAAGATAATATTGTAATGCCGGTCTCTTCCGAGTCGCTCGAAACGTAGTCCCTTCACGTCCTGTCCTTCCTCTTACAGGCCACTGCGGGCACATTGTAGACAATCCCCGGTGGGAAGACAAGGTTGGCCTGTCCCTGCGCGGGCTTATGATGGACGGGTCTCCGGACGATGCGTCAGGATTTGGCCGCCTTCTTGCCGAAATATTCACGGCGGCTCACGGCCACATCAGAAACGAACATGACGCCCGAATACCGGTCGAAGAGCGGCCGCAGCCCGGCCAGCACCGGTTCCACTTTTTCTTCGGGCACCACCGCCATAATCATGACCAGGCTTTCCTGTTCGCTGAACATGAAGTGGGCTTCGCGTAACCCGTGATGCCCCTTTCCCGAGATGTTGCCGATGATGGTGTAGCCGGTCGCTTCTACCTTATCCAACAACTCGGTCACGAAGGGCCGGTTCTCCCCCGACACGATCACACGGATTTCTTTCATGGAATGTAACGTGAGTCCGGCCATGTCTCAACTCCTTTGAAAAAGTCCTGTCCCCAGACGGATGTCTCTCGGAATTTATGCCTCATGGGGGTACCGGACGCGACGCCAGGCACCGGACGGCATATAGCGGTACCACGTTCCGTCCTCAGGGTCCAGCGTGGCGAGATGCACCCATTCATTGTGATAGAAATGCTGCAGCACTTCGTGCCGTGCGATGAGTGTTTCGATGCGCGCGCGCGAGGCCTCGACCAGCGTCAGCAGGCGCATCGGTTCATGGTAGGGCAGGTCGCCGTTCATGACGGTCTGCCAGGCCAGGCCGAGCCGAAGGTCGCTCCAGGGACCGGACATAATCCCCACGCGCCCGACCACGTTGTGATAGATCTTGCTCCCGCTGCCATAGACATCATTGTCCACGGCTGAAAAATAATGTTCCATGTTGATCCACTGGGCCACCACCTGGGGCGCGGTAAGCAGCACTTCGAGCCAGCGGCCGGTCGGATCTTCCCGATGGTCATAGGAGTGCAGGAAGACGCGTCCGGACAGGTTGAGCCCTTTGGTGAGGTCTCGTGGGCCGATGATGAAGGCCGTATTGCCGGAGAGGCCCCATTCGGGTCGCACCTGGCTCCAGTCGGCGCTGCGAGCGGCCACCTGTGCCGCCGCCTGTTTGACCGGCAGGACGGCATTGACGTCGGGAAACCGCGTGCAGCGCTCCTGGCTGGTCAGTCGCGCCGCTTCTCGCAAATCATCGAACAGCCGGGCTATGTCCTTGCGGTGAGTCGGCGGCACGTCTTCGAGATCGAACAGTTGAGCCTCGTCCGTCGTGGTGTCCACCTGGCCGGCGAGAAAGTGCGTATCCGACGGAATGTCGATACCGCGTTTCGCCAGCTGCTCGCGGACCGGCGGTCGGTTCGCCATCGCCGCCAGCACGCGGGCGTTGGGTTTCCCCTCGTTTCCTCCGCAGGCGCCGCAGTCCAGCGCCGATTCGAACGGATTATTGTCGCTGGTGCTCCCATGCGCGCAGAACAGCACCAGCCGCGCGAAGTTCTTGACCAGGCCCATCATGCGCAAGGCGGTTTCGACGGTGATGACTTGCTCTTCAAGCGTGAAGCCGGTTCGCGTGATGCGCTCCTTTTGGCGTGACGCAGCCCGGCGATTGATCCGGTACTGCCGCCGGAGTTCGTCGAGGAACGCTGTCAGCTGTTCGGGAGACAGGTCGACCGCCTTGGCGGCGTCGCTCAAGAAGGGCTCGACCGGCGCATCTTCATCCAAGGCGCGCTGCCGTAAGACCTCCACGAACTCGGAATCCACCCGCGATCCGTGGAGACCGAGACGATCACGAAGCGCCTTCCAAATCAAGGCGCGTTGCTCAGAAACGATCATTTCTTCCGTCTCGGCCGGAAGGAGTTTGTCCACCGTGAGGCTGGTGGCGATCGGCGGTACGAACAGGCGTCGCACCCATCCGGTCATGCGTTTGTACAGGGCGGGGAGGACTGTCTTCCCCAACATCGGCAGCGCATAGAACCAGCCCAGTGACTCCACCATCACGTAGGGGGTGACGACATTTTCCTTGAGATCGTGCAACAACGTATGTCCCGCATGGACCAGTTTGGCTCGGGACTGATGTTTGGAGATAAAGTGATCCAGGTAACTGCGGGGGATTTCCCGCACTTCGTTCTTGGCGCGCATGATGACCGGAAATTGTTCGGTCTCATGTTCCTTGCCCCAGGCGCGATACCGAATGAACACGGCGAAGAACCCGGCGAAGCCGTAGGTATCATGGGCGCCGGTCGATTCCAGATGGCGGCGAAAGGGCTCGGATCGGACATCAATACAAAAAACCGATTGCGAATGGGGCCGCAGGGGTGGCAGGTGTGCAGGACCGCTCGGTTGGAGCTTGGCCGATCCACGGAGCAGCATGCCGAAGAGATGCTGCTGATATCCGGCTTCGAAGGCCTTGAGCCATACGGGACCATGGGCGGATTCTGGAAAGGCATCCATCCACTCCACGAGCTGCCGCAGGGCGGCCGGGGGCCCATCCATGAAGAGCGCCGGGACGATCTCCAGCGCCTGGGCGAGGGTGAGGAGGCGCCGAGCCATCACTCGCCGCGCAGCCTGGGCGTGGCGTGGTCCGAATTCCATCTCGTATTGTTGGGTGAGCGGCTCCCATTCCTCCGCGAGGCTCGAAGCGATTCCAGTCCTCGCCTTAGTCCTGGCGCTCAGGCGCTCGACTCGGTCGGCGTAGCCTGCCGGCAGCCGCCCTGCAACCTGTTCCTTGCGCATGAAGTAGGCATGGGGATGCTGCTCCATATAGGCCGAGATCGTCCGATAGTTGCCCTCGATCCCCAATGCTTCTTGACAGACCTTCTGGACCAGTTCACGCACGTACCACAGCCGGACGGCGAGAAATTTCACCAGCCCGACCGGATAGGCCTGTTGCCAGGCATAGTTGTTTTCTTCCGCACGCCATTTGATGAACCCGGCCCAGCCGGGAAGGGCGGCGAGTTGGAGGGAGAGGTAGTCTTGGCGGAACGCCGCCGGAATCGCCAGCGCTTCGAGGCAATCGAACACCGCGTCTTCGGGGTGCTCCGG
>JAJONL010000182.1 GCA_021323395.1 Nitrospira sp. | reverse complement strand
CCTTACCAGACGCTTACCCAGACGAATGGATCGAGTCACTGAAACAGATCGAGCGGTTGGATTTTGACCGGCTCGTGCCGGGGCATGGGAAAGTCGGCCGGAAGGACCATGTACGCCTGTTTCGAGAATACCTTGAGGCGCTTCGCGCCGCCGTGAGCGAGCAGATTCAGAAGGGCGCAAGCCTGGAGGAGGCCAAGAAAGCCATCCGACTTCAAAAGTACGAACAGTCTGTCACAACGTCCGACGAAATAAGCCAGTCGCTGCTCCCCTGTCGCTCCCCTCATTCCCGCCGCTCGATCTGGACCATAGCAGATCCATTAAAAACCATTCGATGTCTCTGAGAACTCAGAGGTGTGTAATTGAGACGACGGGCAAGAGCCCCGCAAGATGTATCTGTTTCGATAATTTTGCTTCCCTTCCTGTATACAGTTTTTATCCACGTCCTTGTGGTTCGAACATCCGCCCATTCGCATCCTCTTGAATAGACGTGCAGAAATCCCGCCGAAGTGTTCCCGGCACAGGCCTTGCTCGTTTCATGCACGTGCATGAGAACAGATGCCATGTCGACTCAACCGATGGGCTGCATCACGAAAGCTTCAACGAGGAAGCGACCATGACCGGTCCCGCGCGTTACCAATTCAATCTCCCCAAGACCGGGCGACCCTCGGATGTGATGCTCAACGAAGTCTGGTATCCGGGCATTCAGGCCTGTTGGGAGATCAGCACCTCCAGTCGGATCTACGATGCCATCCTCGGCATCAAGGCCGTCGTCATCCACGCGACCGCCGGCTCCAATTCTGAAGGAGCCGTCTCGGTGATGCGAGACGGCCACGCCTCATTTCACTGGCTCTTGCCCGATGAGGATGAACCGCAGCATGGACACCTCGTGTGGGCCTGCGCGCCGGAAGCGCGGGCGGCCTGGCACGTGAGGAATGCCTGTTCTCATCCGGACGTGAATGCAGGGGCCACGAAGGTTAATCACTGGTCACTCGGCATCGAAGTGGTGAACAGCCAGGCAGACCGGGACACATTTTCCGATTGGCAGATAGAGGCGACGGCTCAAATAGTGCGTTATTGTTGGGCCAAGTATCCCAATCTGCAACATGTGGTGTCCCATGCCAAACTGGACCCCGCTCGACGGAGTGATCCAGGAAAAATCTTTCCATGGGCACGATTGAAGCAGTTGGTGCTGGCTTCTGATATGCGCGATGGCGTGCCATCCATCGCCGCCGCAGCTCGGCCGGCAATGAGGATCACGGCGGACAGTGATGGCGATGGCTGTTGCCACGGCTAAGTTTTTATCGACTGCTAAAAGATTTCGCTGACACCAGGAGGAAGCTCAATGCAACGAGCTGCTCTCGTTGCAGGGGAGGAGGGAATCCTCACGCACACGATACCGGCTGGTTCACCGAGAATGTGGAAGGCCTGTATGGGTATTTCGCAGGGCATCACTGAGATACTCCGGTTCTGCCCTCCCACCCGTTTTCCACTGACGGCTAATCGCAGCCGTCTCTCCGGCCGCTGGTGATAATCCCTTCTTTGTCGGCAAAGAATATCAATCAGCAATCCACGCCCCCGTAGAGCGGCAGAGTATCATATTCATCGGCCTGACCAGGCATGCGGTCGATCGTCATGTCCCACACCAGTTCACTCCTCCCGTCCTCGGCTTCCTGGGGATGCAGATTGGGTGGGCCAAGCTCTAAATACAGGTCTTCCTTGTGCTTGCCGATCCATCGCGCGACGACGTCGTCCCAGGTTTAATAAATGCCCGCGACGCCCGGATCTGAACCGGTCTTACAAGCGCTGATACCGGAGAATAAGAGGAGAATTGTAAAGGCGGGAAGATATCTTGTCACTGCGCGACCCCGTGAAGAGCGTCAGGCAGACATACGGAACAGCAGGGCCAGCGTTGTGACCGCTACGGCTTCTTCTTTTTCTTGTCCGTAGGATTATCGGAAAAGAGCAACCAGGCGAGGACGACGAAACCAATCGCAACACCCGTGACTGCCAGCCATGTGCCGAGTTTGTCCATTAACTCCTCGTCTGTGCAGGTCCTTGTAACGCAGCCAAAGTGAGTTTGTCGAGACGCGTCACTTTCAAAGAGTCGTCCACGGTCACCAGCTTGGCGGAGCCTTCGACCACGAGCCGCCCGCTCGTCCGATCGCGCAACACATGGGCGAACGTGATGGAGGCCTGGCCGACGGCCGCCAGCTTCGTATCGACGAGTAACGTGTCACCATACCGGGCAGGCGACCGATAGTCCAGCTCCGCATGCACGACCATAAACTGCATTCCCTGATCACGCAGGCCCGCCACCGAGATGCCGCGTTCTTCGAGATACTGCGTCCTCGCCCGTTCGAAATACTTCAGATAGTTGGCGTAATACACCACGCCGCCGCAGTCAGTGTCTTCGTAGTAAATTCTAATTTCCACGGGAGCGGATGGCGGGTGGCGTGAACAAGAGCTTATGGCTTATAGCAAAGGCCGCTTTTTTTACTCCAGCGCGTTTCGAAAGGCGTTTATGCTCTTTGCCAACTTCTGGCCTTCATCATACAAGGTCTTGTGTTCATGGTCCGCGATATATTTCTGCTCTGCGGCGAGACAGGACGCAGCAACGACTTCGACCGTCGAACCTAAGGCAATTTCCAAATGATAGTCAAAAGCCTTTTTCGAGCTCTTAGCCGAACCTTCAGCAATGTTAAGGCAGATGGAATTTACGGCTCTGTTCATCTGCGATCTCAATCCATAGTCCTCGTGGCGAGGGAACCTCGCCATCGCTAGATATACTTTCGAAGCGTAGTTTTTTGCCTTCTTCCAAATATCGAGCGTTTCAAACCTGAATGGCACTTCTCGCTTTACACCTCTCGATCGCGTTCAGCGATGGCTCAGCGCAGTCATACTCTGCCTCAACGGTCCCAATCTCTCTCCCAGCCATAGGCTATACGCCATAAGCCATTCGCTCTTTAGAGGTTCAACAGCGGAAACCTCGGCAACGAGGACTCGGCCACCCCGGTGAGTTTCGTCACGACCTCGGACAGCTGCTGCACTCGCTCGGATTTAATCGCCTCGAACCCATGGCCGAGAATGGCGTGGTTGGCGGCATCCAGCAGCGGCTTCATCTTGGGCCAGTCGCGGAGAAAGGCCTGTCCCATCTGATCGCCGAGTCCGGCCAATACGCGGAACTGCCCCTGCAACGGCAACTTGTACTTGCCATCCACATCGTCCAGATAACAGGTGCGACAGGTTTCACGCAGGGCTTCGGGAAGCTGCTCCGGCTGCACGTCCCACGTCTTGATCTTGTACTGTTTGAATAACTGCCGTTGAGCACAAGCTTCCAGCGCGCGTAGCAGGGCCATCACGGCCCGCTCGGGATCGTGATCGATCTGAGCGCGGCGATGCGCATGGGCTAGGAGATCGAGTGCAACGCCTTCTTTGACCTCGGCGGGGTCGAGCACGAGTCTCTCCAGGAATCCGCTGTTCGCTTTGATGAATGGAAGTAGCGCCTTCAGTCCCGGCGGCCCGCCCCAGAGTGAGGCCATATCAAGCGCCTTCAGCGAGGTCTTGAGTTTCTCCCACGCCTGTCGATAGTGGAACTGCTCCCACAGCGCATAACCCAGCGCGAGATCCCCCAAGGCGCGGTAGAGCGGTTTCTGTCCGCCACTCACGCGAGCTTCCAGCGTATGAAAGAGGGTGGCCGCCGCCCTGAACGACCCATGGTTAAAGGCCGCGCAGGCCTCCCGGCGCACGCCGGTCGCCGCTTCATCCCAGGGATTCCCTTGGAGCCAACGCTTCACATGCCCGCCGATGACGATGCCTTCATCCGCCTCATCCCCCTTCGCATCGACCAGACTGATGACGCGCGAAGTCCAGGGTTGGCAGGCGGAGGTCTTGGATTGTGCGTGATATGGCTTGGTGACAGGCGATGACATCGGCCGAATCGGGCGTGACGACCCAGTCCCACCGTTTCGGCATCTGCTGGACCAACGGCTGGACCGCTTCTTCAACCTGCACCTTGGCCGATTCCGGCACAAAGAAACAAAGCAATTCCGGCTGCAACCGGTTGATGACGTAGGCGGCGAGCGCCGGCGCATCGGTGAAGGCAATGATAAGGGCTTTGACGGGCGTATCCGACGGCATAACGGCGAACTATATCATTTGCCCTCTGAACGGTTCAATGAACGATCCTCCATGCACCATCCTTGACGCTCTCAGCAAAGACGCCTAGACTTCGCCGACTATTAAGATCATTCATCTTCCGCGTGAGCAGGCCATGGCTTGGTGGATCTGGGCATTTCTGGGATTGATCCTGCTGGGAGTGGAGATCACCACACCGGGTGGTTTCTACATTCTCTTTTTCGGGCTTTCGGCTCTGGTGGTGGCGACGCTGGCGGGGCTTGGAATGATCGACGTCGAATGGATCCAGTGGCTGCTCTTTTCGGTCATGTCTGTCGCGTCGCTGTTCATCTTCCGCGGTCCGCTGCTTCGAATGATCAAATCACATGACGTGGCAGGACCGGCGGTCGATACGATGATCGGCGAGATTGCCATTCCGCTGGAACCATTGGCACCGGGCAGCACGGGCAAAGCCGAATGCCGCGGCTCCGCCTGGACCGCCCATAATGGCGGCTTGGTCGTGCTCGCGAAGGGACAGCGGAGCGTGGTCGAGCGAGTCGAGGGCCTGGCCCTCTGGCTGAAACCGGA
>JAJONL010000181.1 GCA_021323395.1 Nitrospira sp. | reverse complement strand
AGGCGGCCAACCGTGCCTATCCTGCAGATCTTGCGCAGACCGACCGCATCATCCGGGAGCGCACCCAAGTCTGGGAGAAAGGGAAGGAAGCAGCCGCTCAGCTGCTGGACGGGGAACTCTCGCGGTTTCTTCTCGACACGAAGGTCCGGAGCGGGGATAAGGTCGTGGGCCTGTTGATCGTCGATCGACAGGGCTCGCTCGTGGCTGCCAGCTCCGAACCGGATCACTATTCGTTTGACGATGAGCCCTGGTGGAAGGCGATCCATTCAGGAAACATCGATCATGTCTATGTCAGTGGATTGATTCCCGCTCAAGAAGGTTCGTTCCGGACGCCGGAGGAGACGATCGACATAGCCGTCCCGATTCTGGACGACCGGCACCATACCGTCATCGGCGCCGTCAAGGCCTCCTATCGATTCGATACCCTCTTCGGCATGATCAACCAAATTCGTATCGGCCAAACCGGGCACGCCATGCTTTTCAACGCCGCCGGAGAACCGCTGGTCTGTCCGATCCTTCCCCGGCAGGCGCACCGCATTCCCAGCCAGCTGATGACTATGATCGTCTCGTCAGAGCCAGGCTGGGGCATCGCCGAGGATGATGGACATGGCGGGACCGACACGGTGGTGGGCTATGCGCCGGTGACCGGTCTCACCCTGCCGGACAACACCTGGCATATTTTCGTCCGGCAACAGCCGGTGGAAAGTTATGCGCCGATCCGGGACCAGCTCAGAAATCTGGCGGCGATCGGCCTCGTCATGGTGGGTCTCTTATGGGCGATCGGGCGCTATGTGGCGACGAGAATTGCCCGTCCGATTCAAGTCTTGAAGACCGGGGTCGAGGCGATCAGCCGGGGCACCTACGACGGTCCGCTCGATCTCAAAACCGGCGATGAGTTTGAAGAGTTGGCGGTGGCGGTCCATCGCATGGCGGACAAGCTGCACGCGTCGCGATCGGAATTGGAATCGCTCAATGCGGCCCTGACCAATCGTGTGGAAGAAAAGACGGCGGAGATCACGCGGCAGATGCGCAAATTGGAATTGTCCGAGCGCCTGGCCACGCTGGGCAAGGTCGCCAGCGGGATCGCCCACGAGATCAACAATCCTTTGGGCATCATTCTCAATCGGATCGAATGTATGGAAGCCGACGCGGCGCAGGCACAGCTGACGGATGAGGTCGGGCGCGATCTGGTGGCGATCCGCACGCAGGCGGAACGGATTTCCCGGGTCACGCGCAGCATCCTCACCTTTTCGCGCGGCACCGTCTCGACGCTGAAGCCGCTCGACCTCAATTGCGTGGCCCGCACCTGTGTCGCCATGGCCGGTGAACGAGTCGCAGGGCGTGCCGTGCGGATCGAGGCGCAACTGGCGCCCGAATTATCACCCGTGATGGGAGACCGGGACCGGCTGGAAACGGTGCTGCTGAATCTCATCAACAATGCCATCGATGCCGTGACAGGGTATGCGGAGCCAGGCGTCATTACGCTGCGCACGGCGCGGACGCACCTCAATGGGGATGAGTGGGTGCAGATCAGTTTGGCGGATAACGGGCCCGGCATTCCGCCCGCGATCCTGGACCGCATTTTCGATCCCTTCTTTACCACCAAGCCGCCCGGCCAGGGCACCGGACTTGGATTGTTTCTCAGTTACGGCATCGTCCTGGACCATCGCGGCCGCATCGAAGCGCGAACCAGCGAAGTCGGGGCGACGTTCGAGATAAATCTACCTGCGGTAGGTCTGGGGCTACCGCTTCAGGAAGGAGTGTCATGGGGATTGCAGGAAAAATTCTGATCGTCGACGACGAGCAGGATGCGCTGGACAATTGTCGACGCATCTTGAGCCGCGTGCCGTACGATTGTCTGACGGAATGTAATCCCGTCCGCGCCCTCGACGTCATCCAGCGCGAGCGCCCTGGCTTGATTCTCACCGACTTGCGCATGCCCGATCTGGATGGAATCGAGGTCCTGACGGCGGCCAAACGGTTCGACCCTGCCGTGCAGGTGGTGTTGCTGACGGCCCATGCCACCGTGCAGACCGCCGTGACCTCGATGCGTTACGGAGCATTCGATTACATTACCAAGCCGTTCGCGAGTTTCGACCTGGTGCAGGTGGCTCGTCGTGCATTCGGAGAGGATGGCCCGCTGCCTTCCACTGACACCAGGGCTGCCGGCCAGAACGGCCGTCTCGGGCAGGCGCCGCCCGGACGACGTGCCGGCTTTGCGCCGGTGATCGGGGAAAGCCCGGCCATACAATCGGTATTCAACTTGATTGAAAAGGTCGCGCCCACCCATTCGAACGTGCTGGTCTATGGCGAGAGCGGCACGGGAAAAGAGCTGGTCGCCCACGCCATTCATGATGCCAGCTTGCGGGCAGACCGCCCCTTCATTCCCGTGGATTGCGTCTCCCTTCCCGACACGCTGCTCGAGTCCGAACTCTTCGGCCATGAGAAGGGTGCATTTACGGGTGCGCACGTGTCCAAACCGGGACTCTTCGAAGTCGCCTCAGGCGGAACGGTCTTTCTCGACGAAGTCAGCGGGATGAGCCAGACCCTCCAGTCTCGCCTGTTGCGGGTTTTGCAGGAACGGCAGATGCGTCGCGTCGGCGGCATCCGGTTTATGGATGTCGATGTGCGCGTGATCGCGGCCTCTAATCAAGATCTGGAAGCGGCCTGCCGGCGTGGAGAATTTCGCGAAGATCTCTATTACCGATTGAATGTCATTCCGATCGCATTACCTCCTTTGCGCAACAGAGAGGGCGATATTCCACTCCTTGCCAGGGAATTTCTCCAGCGGTTCCTCACACAACAAAGGCCCGGCACCACGTTCGCGCCGCAGCTGAGTGCTTCTGCGACGGATCTCCTCTGTCGATATGCCTGGCCGGGCAATGTCCGCGAATTGCAAAACGTCATCGAACGGGCGGCCGTGCTCGCCGATGGCCCCTTCATTGAGGGCGAACACTTGCCGGAACGACTGCAGGAGATCGAGTCCGACGATTCCGGCTCAAGCGAGGGGGCGTCGTTCAAACATGCGAAGCAGGCGGCCGTCACCACATTTGAACGAGGGTTCTTGATCGACCTGCTGAAGCGGCACGATGGCCATATGGGGCATGCCGCCAAGGAAGCCGGCGTCGACCGCAAAACGATCGAACGCATGGTCAAAAAACATGGCTTGCGAAACCTGTGCTGACCTGTCGATCGTCTCGCTCCGCTTGAATGCATTCGTCTCCTTCTCTCCTTCTCTCCGGCATGGCGCCCACCCATTCGGGAATGGGGCGTCCATGTCCCATCCTGGCTGATTCGTCGGACATCTCGCAATCACCAACAGTGATCGAATGTTTCGCCTCTTCATTCCGATCTGTTGGGGCGCGGCTGTCCCATTTGCGGTGAGCCGCAAGATTCGCGAGCCGAAAAAACACCCACATTTGCCGGCTTTTTCGCGTGGAACAATGAGGAACGAGAGTTGCTCTACTTCCAACCGTCTTTATGCGTCCAGTGACGACCAGCGTCACAGGTCCTCATTCATTCAACGAAGTGGATCACAAAGGACCGGCCTCCTGAGTGTTCCACTTCATGAGGGTGCAGGTCCCTCCGGACCTGCACCGTAAAACCAGTGCAGTTGTAAGGTGAGGACGTGGAGAAGGAAGGACCGGCCTCCTGACTTTTCCAGTCCACGATGGTGCAGGCTCCTCGTGGGCCTGCACCGAACATCTCAGTTCAGCCGTAGGGCTGATCATGGTTTCAAGAGGAGGTAGGTGTAATGAGATCGGCACGAAGGGGGTCTAGCATTAGTCGGCGGAAGTCACCGGTCGCCTGGAAGTCATTCATGGGCGTCCTGCTTCCAG
>JAJONL010000056.1 GCA_021323395.1 Nitrospira sp. | reverse complement strand
CTTCCGCACGAGTTCCAGCGCGTCAACAGGGTCCTGTCAGCGATGTCTTGTCACACATAACGAACAATTCATGTGTCAGCGATGTGGTGACACTTGTCGTCTAGGCCTTGTGTGAGAGCCTCAACAGTCTTGATGTATCGTGGCATTGCGACCTTCGCATACTTGAGCGGATGGCGAGTGCCAAGTGAAGTGCTGACGCTCCGATGGTCGCAAGTAGACTTTCAGGCGGGAGTGGTCAGATTGGAACCGGGAACTACAAAGAATGACGAGGGTCGAAACCTCCCGTTCAGTGTCTTGCCAGAATTATCCCATTTACTAAGGTCGCAATGGGATCACGCCGTGTCCACCGAGCTGCAAACAGGACAGGCCGTGCCGTGGGTGTTCTTCTGGAATGATCGAGGGACGATGAAGCGAATTCACGTCAAGGCGTTCTATCGGCGATGGCAAGCAGCATGCAACTTGGCAGGTGTCCCAAAACGCATTCCCCATGACTTTCGCAGAACGGCCGTGAGGAACTTTGAAAGGGCAGGGGTGCCTCGCTCGGTCGCGATGAAACTAACGGGTCACAAGACGGAGGCCGTGTATCGCCGTTACGCCATTGTGTGTGAGGCTGGGAAAATATGGCGGAGGGGGCGAGATTTGAACTCGCGGATAGGTTACCCCATCTCCGGTTTTCAAGACCGGCACGTTCGGCCACTCCGTCACCCCTCCATCCTGGCCGAGACATTCGACTACTAAGATCGTTCTATTTTTTCAATCCCACCCATATAGGGCTGTAAAACTTTCGGGACCGCCACCGTGCCATCGGGCTGCTGATAATTTTCAAGAATGGCGACGAGAGTTCTACCCACCGCTAGGCCGGACCCGTTCAGTGTATGCACGAATTCAGACTTGGTGTCTTTTTTTCCGGACTTGGGCCGCCAGCGAATGTTTGCGCGCCGCGCTTGAAAAGCTTCAAAGTTGCTGCAGGATGAAATTTCGCGAAACACCTGTTGCGAAGGCAGCCAGACTTCAATGTCATAGGTTTTCGCCGCGGAAAACCCCATGTCGCCCGTACAGAGCGCCACCACCCGATAATGCAGATCCAACCCCTGCAGAATCGCCTCAGCGTGTGAGGTCAACCGTTCCAACTCGTCATAGGAATGTTCTGCCTTGGCGAAGGCGACGAGCTCCACCTTGTTAAATTGGTGCAGCCGGATGAGCCCGCGTGTGTCCTTGCCATAGGATCCTGCTTCTCGGCGAAAGCAGGGCGTATAGGCCGTATACCGAACCGGCAGCCTCTCTTCAGGCAGAATTTCTTCTCGGTGCAGGTTGGTCACCGGCACTTCGGCGGTGGGAATGAGAAAGAGTTCCTCGTCCCGCACCTGAAACAAATCCTCTTCAAACTTGGGCAATTGCCCGGTCCCCGTCATCGCGACACGATTGACGAGCAGCGGCGGCAGTACTTCGCGATAGCCATGCTGCGTCGTGTGCACATCCAGCATGTAATTGATGAGGGCGCGCTCGAGCCGCGCACCCATTCCAGTGAGGACGGCAAAACGTGCTTTGGCCATACGGACGGCGCGATCAAAATCAAGAATGCCCAAGCCTTCGCCGAGATCCCAATGTGTGCGTATCGGCTCTGCGAGGTGCGGCGGAGTGCCCCATCGCCGCACCTCAAGGTTATCTTCCGGCTGTTGCCCTGCCGGAACAGAGGCGTGGGGGACGTTCGGAATTCGCAGCGCGATGTGGGCTAATTGCTCTTCCACGAGGCGAAGCTGCTCTTCGCGCTCCTTGATACTTTCTCCCAAGGCCTTCATGGCAGCCATTTCGTAGTCGGCGGATTGTTTCTCCCGTTTCAGTCTGGCGACTTCGTCCGATCCCTTCTTCAGCTGATGTCGAAGCTCCTCAACCTGTACCATTTGATTGCGACGATCCTCCGCGAGTGTTCGGAGTTCCTGCCACGCGACATCCTTGCCGCGCGGCCCAAGCCGGTCACGGAGGTCGTCGAGATTTTCCCGCAACAGGCGAAGATCGTACATGGGACTCCTTAGCGAAGCGGCGTGAAATCTAACATCGCATCCCAGCTTAGTCAATGAAACGAGTCTCACTGTATGTAAGGAGACTGTCACAAGGAAGGCAATTGACAATGCCCGGACAGGGGGGCACGATACCTGTGATGAAGCTCGTCTCCAATCCACCCAATCCATTTGAGTCCACGCAACGTGACGGCCTCGAAGTCCCCTCGCGTGTTGAAATCCAGCTCTTGGAAGACGACACCAAACAGATCCTGAGCCGGAACGACAGTCCTGACTTGCCTTTCAGGTGGAGTGTGAATCCATATCGAGGCTGTTTTCACGCTTGCGCCTATTGTTATGCAAGGCCGTCGCATGAATATTGGGGATTCGGCGCAGGAACTGATTTTGAGTCGAAGATCGTGCTCAAACGGCGCGCGGCCGCCCTGTTGCGGCAGGCGTTCGGCAAACCGTCATGGAAAGGCGAGCTGATTGTATTTTCTGGAAATACCGATTGTTACCAACCCATTGAGTCCACGCTTGGCTTGACCAGAGCCTGCTTGGAGGTTTGCGCGGAACACCGTAATCCCGTGGGCATCATCACCAAAGGGGCTCTCCCGCTGCGCGACCTGGATATATTCAGGCAATTGCACGCGGAAGCCTGGATTCGTGTCTACTTCAGTATTGCCTTTGCCGATGATGACAGGGCGCGGATGGTAGAACCCCAAGCTCCCAGCATCAGCAAACGATTTGAAACTATGCGCATCCTCTCGGAGGCCGGCATTCCGACAGGGATTTCAGTAGCACCGATCATTCCTGGTTTGAATGAAGATGCCATACCCGAGTTATTGTCGCGCGCGAAATCTGCCGGCGCGACCACCGCGACCTGGAGCTTACTGCGCTTGTCGGGACATGTGGAGGAGGTGTTTCTCGAACGCATGCGCGAGGCGTTTCCGGATCGTGTCTCGAAAATCATCCATCGTATTCAGGAGGTGCGGGGCGGTTCACTGAACGACAGCGCGTTTTTTGGCCGGCATCACGGCAGTGGAACGTACTGGCGCGTCATCGAGAAATTGTTCGAACTTGGATGCCGACGGGCCGACTTTCCCCCAGATGAAAGGTCGGTCCCGCAGACCTTCCGCCGCCCTCAGGCTCAACAATCTTTGTTTGGAATGGAGGAGTCCTCGTGAAACATAGCCCCGGGTTTTTGAAGGTCGTCGAAGCGGCCAAGCAGCGTGTGCGCGAATGCACCGTCTCCTGCGTAAAGGCCAAATTGGATCGCGCCGAACCGTTTCATTTCGTCGATGTTCGCGAGGACAATGAATATGCCCAAGACCATGCGGCAGGGGCGATTCATCTTGGGAAGGGTGTGATTGAGCGGGATATTGAAACGGTCATTCCGAATAAACAGGAGTCGATCGTCCTGTACTGCGGGGGTGGCTATCGTTCGGTGCTGGCGGCAGATAGCATTCGGCAGATGGGCTATACCAACGTGATCTCCATGGATGGCGGAATCAAGGCCTGGCGGCAGGCCGGCTTTCCAATGGAAAAAGGCCGTTCGACGTAGCGCATGTCGTTTTCGAGGCGAGAATTGTTTCACAACGCTGGGTTTGGTCTTCTTTTACTCCCGGCCATCCTGCGATCGCCGCGCAACATTCTTGGTCATCTGCTCTTCGATCCGGAAGGTCCTTTGGTCCCTCTCAAGCCTGCTCCAGAGAATCCCTACAGGCGGAATGGCAAATCCCTGGTGGTGATTGTGCACGGCAAGGATCCGGGCCGCATGTTGCAATGCGCCATCGATCGGTTGGGTGGGGTGGCGCGGTTAGGCCTCCGCGGAAAACGCGTCCTATTGAAACCCAATGTCCTGAACGATCGACCACCACCTTCGACTACCAATCCAGAGGTGGTCGGGGCGATGGCGAAACTGGCTAAAGAGGCAGGAGCCGTTGAGGTTGTGGTCGCTGATGGATCGGGAATCATTCGACTGCCGACCTCAGCTAATTTGGCGAGCACAGGAATGCGTTCGGCGGCCGTAACGGCCGGCGCCAGGGTTTTGGCGTTGGAAGACGAACCGTGGGTGCGGCTCGAACCTTCTGAGACCAAGGCCCTCACGCATTTTTATTTCTCTCAACCGGTCTACGACGCCGATGTGGTGATCAATATGCCCGTGATCAAAACCCACCGTTTCGCAGAGTTTTCCTGCAGCTTAAAGAATTTCGTGGGGGCGGTGCATCCGCGATATCGACCCTCCGTGACATTCTGGACGGGAGACTGGCATGAACGGATCGCCGAACTCAACCTCGCTGTCCATCCCACCCTGACGGTGGCGGACGGTACAACTACCATGATTGAAGGTGGACCTACCTCCGGCACGGCGGCGAAGACCGATCTTTTAATCTGTAGCGGTGACCGGGTGGCGGTGGATTTGGCGGCTATTGCCTTGCTGCGTTCGTTCGGCACCTGGCCAAAGCTCCAGGGCAAGCGGGTCGGGGATCAGCGACAGGTGAAACGGGCGGCCGCCCTGGGGCTCGGGGTGGGATCAGGAGAACAGATAGAACTGGTGAGTGATGCGGTGGAGTCCGCTCCACCAGCGTTTATTCAGCTGGTGGAGCATATTCGGCGAGACCTGCTCAGTGAGTAGGTGTTATTTGTTCGTTCGATCGAATTCCTTGATGACCTGCTCGGTCAAATCGATCGTATCCTTGTTGAAGATCACGATCTTCACGGTTTGCTCGCTGCCCTTGTCCAACACCAGCTGGTAGCCGGCCTTATCGGCAACCGCCTGCGTGGCCACCGCGATCTTCTTCATGTAGTCATCGACGAGTTCCTTCTGCTTGCCCTGCAGTTCTTGGTTAAACTCCTGGGCCCGCTTCTGGTAGTCCTGAATCTTGCTGCGGAAGGAGGTTTCCTTTTCCTTTTTTTCCGCCTCGCTCAGCTTGGAGGCCTGCTCTTTAAGCTGCTTTTCGCTGTTGCGCAACTCTTCTTCGTCCCGAGATAACAGTTTTTGGCGTGTCGCCACATATTCCCGCAACCCATCCAGCGCTCGCTTGCCGGCCTTGCTCTTTTCCAGGACCACTTGAGGATCGATGACCCCCATTTTGAATTCCGCTGCCGGGCTCGTCGAGATGACGCCAAGGGTCGCTGCGACCAGAACGCCGACCATTGCCGCGAGCCGGCCAGTTCCTTGCCACTTCACACCCATCTCAGAACTCCTTTCGCCGAAAAAATTGTCTCTGTCACAAACTTTGGGAGAATAGCCGCCTGGGGGTGGCCTGTCAAGAAGGGCCGAGTGAGATATGCCCGTCGATTTGACAGCCCGGTTGTCGGTAGTTATAAGCCACATAGGGCTGTCCTTCGTTTCAATGCACGGCTGTCGGCTTCGGCGGTCCCGGTGAGAAAGGAGTTGAGGATGTCTTCGGATCAGCAGCATTCCCACCAGTTATTTGTGAAGGCCCTTCAGCATGAAGCGATCAGCTGTGAACGAGCCGGTTGCTCTGGCCCGGTCGAAACGATCGATCAGTCTCAGACGCGCGATCGCGTGAAAACCTTCGATGTGCAATGCGAGCGGTGCGGGTGGAAAAGGAGAGTGACCGGCTCCGAACAGCTTACTCCGCCCTGGGATAACGCCTCGCTTGAGTTGATGGCCGACGAACATCTCATGCATCAGCAACCGGTTTGTCCGTTCGATCATACACCGGTCGTGTTCATCTCGATGCCCAACCCACGGCGGAAAGCCAAGTATCGGCTGGCCTGTTTTTATTGTGGAAGACAAACAGAAATGGAATGGCCGCCGCCGGAGAGCAAGCGATAGGGATTGACGGATGCCTTCTGCGATGGCGAGGAGGGCCTAGACGAAATATCGGCTCGTGTCAAAGTGGTACTCGGCATTGTCGACGAGTTGCACGATGCTGTGCCTGTAGGTTCCGGTGTCATCCTGCTCGGCCAGGTCCAGCTCAGGGTCCGCTTCGATGGGAGCGCCCTCCTCATCCGTAATCACCCTCACCGTTGGGCGTTCCGCATTCTCCTTGTCCTTGGCCGGCTTCACCACCACGGCCAGGGGTCCGGAGTCGAGTCTCACGAGGCTGCCGATCGGAATAATCCCGACACACGTGACGAAGAGCTTCAGCAGTACCGGATCGAAGGATTGCCCGCTTTTGCCGAACATGAACTTGAGCACGTTCGACGGTGACTTCGGTTCTCGACGATAGACCCGTGACGAGGTCATGGCGTCATAACAGTCGGCGATGGTGATGATTCGGCTCGCGACCGATTGGGTCCAGGGCACGCGTAGTTTGGGATAACCCGAGTAGTCGAAATTCATGTGGTGTTCAAACGAGGCCGCCGCCATCCGAGCGGGGACGTTGCGGATTCCTCTCGATTGGACGAGCGTGAAGACGCCTTCCGTGGGGTGCGAACGCATCACGACCCACTCTTCCTGAGTGAATTCTCCCGGCTTGTTCAGAAGATCCAATGCAATGGCGCATTTGCCTACGTCGTGAAACAGAGCCGACAGGCCCAGATCTGCCAAGTCGACTTTCGGATACCCGGCTCGGTTCCCCAGCGCCATCGCCAGGAGCGACACGTTGACGGAATGGTTGTGCGTGTATTGGTCATGGCAGCGGAGGTTGGTCAGTCCCAAGAGGGTGGATTCATCCTGCATCAGCAGTTCGACGATGTTCTGAATCGCGCGTTTGGCCTGTTTGAAACTCACCGTTCCGCCGGCGCGAGTATTGTGGGCCAAATCACCGACGGCCGCCGCCGCTCTCGTATACCCGCCTTTGGCACGCGCTTTGGCTTTTCGCTTAAGATCTTCCGCGTCGCCGGCCGATGCTCCCCCGGCTGACCCCGGAGAGCCTTCGCTCGACTGGCTCTGGTCGAGGTGTCGAAGCTGGAGGACGCGTGGCTCTTCCAACTCGATCCCCTTGACTCCCGCAGTCTTCATCGCTTGTTGTAAACCGTCGAGGGCATGTTTCTCCGGGTCGAGGCTGACGAACAGGTAGGCAAACTCCCTCAAGTCTTTGGACTCAGCGGTCGACGCAAACGACACGCCTCCGACATGCCATTTATTCAACGCTTCGATGATGCTTGAAAATACGGCCATCTGCTGGGAGCTCATCTTCAAATGGTTGTCCCCGAGAAACAAGAAATCGTTCTGTAGCCTCAAGACGACCGGGTGGTCCGCAGCCAAGGTTTTGAGCAACGTCAACATCGACTCTACGGGCTTGTCGAGTGCCGCATTCGTGCGTCCATGAATGCGAGACGTTTTGATCAGGACGTTCAACTGAGTCACGAGTTGAATGCTCAGCATGGCCAGCTGCTGATCGAGGATGTCACCGGCCTCGGACCCTTTGGCGATCTTATTGGCGAGCGAATGCTCGTGGGTGAGGATTGGATGCCCCCCGGCCGTGCCCAGTTCCGAAGGGACAGGGAAAGGTGATTCGCTCACGGTGCTGTCCTCCCAGTCATGAATTCACGGCGGCGGGATTGTTCTGCCGTTGCTGGCGGCCGGCAACGGAGAGGGCGATGGTGCAGGCTTGTCGAATGGCCGTCCCGCCTTTTTTCTGGCCGACTTCCAAGGCGGCGATGGCCGCAGGCGTGGCGAGTTTTCCGAGCGTTTCCGCGGCGAGCAGCGCCAGCTCTTCTTTTTTCTTTCGATGAGTCCAGGACCACTCGGTCAACAAACCTTGCCAGTAGGGAATGGCTTCATCGGCGGCGGTCTGTTTCATCGCCAGATAAATGGCCCGTTTTTCCGCGGACGACCGTTCATGAAATTCGTCCACCGTGACGAACGGCGACCACAGAGGAAAGGCAGCCGTGAAGTGTCCGTTGGCCAAGACCTTCATGGCCGTCAAACGCACCGTTTCATCATCGTCACCGAGCAGAGCCACTAATTTGGCTCCGTTGCCGGATGGGCGTAGTGTCGCCAAAAGTCGGAGGGCGTCGCGCCGAACGGTCGCCTCAGGATGCCGCAGTGTTTTCTCCACGGGCTCAGCGAAACGGGGGTCGTGCCATCGCGTGATGAGCGTCAACAGGTTTCTCACATACACCGGTCGCTTATCGGTCAAACCGCGGACAATTGGATCGGCATTATCTGTCGCAATTGTCTGGAGGGCTTCCATCACGATCGCCTGATGCATCGATCCCTCCAAAGAGGCCAGGAGAGAACATAGTCCTGGAACCGCATTCTTGTTCATCATCAATAGAAGAGTCAGGAGCCCTTCCGCTTTGGCGTGGGGCGTTCGGTTGAGATACGTCCCGATCGCTTTTAATCGTTCGGGACGTGCCAGACCCTCGAACAGACCGGCTACTTGCTGCTTGTGGGAGTCCGACAGGTCAGGCCGAACCGCCTCAGTGTCCTGCAGGAGGGCCAACACGGTTTCAAGCACCGTCCATTGCCCATTGCGCAGCAGCGCGTCAAGGACACCATCCCACACCTCGAAGAGTTTGGTCAGCACGGGGGCGGATTGTTCGGACGCCAGCACGGCCGTCAAAATATCGAGAATGTAGAGCGTGGCATCACGGGCGGTTTCCATTTTGATTTCATGCGTTAACGCGTCTATCTCCGGTTGGGAGACTTCATAACCGACGACATTGGCTTGAAAGCGCTGAGGCCTGGCGGTACCGGCACCGGTGGCTCGGCTGTCTCCCTCTGCTGAGCTATTGCTCTCCTTGCCGCCAGGCATTTTTGCCTGCTCGCGGTCAAGAATCTCCCGCAGTGACGCCACCGAGCCATTCATGTAGCCCTGGGTCTGCAGCTCGAGTTCGTCGTTTCCGAATCCGGAGGATCGGGCGAGTTCTTCCGCCGTGACGAGGGTGATGGCAGAAAGATTCCTGGCCCACAAGCGAGTGACGATATCGTCGTCGTCTTCTTCCGGTAGGGGCTCCTCCGTTCCGGCTTCGGTTAGCGGTGTTCCCCACAAGGCCTCGAGGAAAAAGGAGAGGTCGGCTTGGATTAACCCTTGATGGAAGGTTAACTCGCGAATCCCATCCGAATACATCTTGAATGCGAAACTGTCGCCGGTGACTTCCCGCTCGGGTTCATAGACAACTTCGTCTCTGAAGCACAACTGATTGCGTTGCACAAGAAATGCGAGGCGGGTGTATTGTTCGAGATGCTGCGTCAGGGCGTCGTAAAATTGTTGAAAAAATCGCTGCGCCACAGGATTGTTCGTGCCATAGGTCCTGGCGGACTTGGCCGCCTTGTCGAGCAGTTTGAGCAACTGCTTGACGGAGCTCACTTCCGGGTCGACACCTGCTGGTATCAAGGGCGCGAGTGGGGCGCCCCCGTCGAACGACTTGGCAGAGTCCATATGGTTCAGTCGTACTCCGAGCCTCATTCTTCGTCAAGGAAATAGCCGGTCCGCGCAGCCCCGCCCATGCAATTGCACGGTTCCATCTGAGAGGGTAGAATTCCATCCATGGCCGGCGTAGAAAACATCCCGCTCATTCTCTGTTTCGGTGATAGTCTCACCGCTGGTTACCAAACACCCAGTCCTGCGCATCCTCACGGGGAAGAGACGCCTTATGGACAGGTATTGCAGGAGCGGTTGAGTGGTCAGGCTCGGGTGGAGATCAGCGGGATCTGTGGTGAGGTAACCGGAGAAATGCTGTTTCGGTTTCGCACCGCCGTGCTCAATCACCATCCACAGACCGTGATCATCTTAGGAGGAACCAACGACTTGGGATGGAATGCCGATCCCGCCGAGATCATGCGGAACCTGACCAAGATGTATGAACTCGCAAGGGCGGCCTCGATCGTCCCCGTCCCCGTGACGGTACCTTCCATTCGTGTGGAGGTGGGCCGAGACAATCCCGAGGCCGCCTCGTGGCTGGCTAAACATATTCAACGACGTCAACGTTTGAATGGGCTGATCGCAGACTACGCAGGCAGGAAAGGTCTGGCCTATTTCGATCTCTTCACGGCCACTGCCGAACCAGATTCGCTCTTGCTGGCCGAACCCTACTCGAATGACGGACTCCATTTGACGACGAGCGGCTATCACCTGTTCGGCCGGTTGCTCTACGAACAGCTCTTTTCTGCCCACACCGTCGGTCATCCGACCGTCTCCGGATCGGCTGGTTCATGATCGGGGAAGTCACGGATCAAGATTTCGCCAGAGTGGTCGAGCAGGCCCCGATGCCGGTTTTGATCGAATTTTGGCAACCGGGCTGTGGGCACTGTCTCGCACTATTATCGCAGTTAGAACAATTGCAGCAAGAAGTCGGGCATGCGCTGACGATTGTGAAGATGAACGTCCAGGAAAATTTTCAGATTCCCGCCGAACTCGACATCAGTTCGCTGCCGGCGCTAGCCCTGTTCGAAAAGGGGTCATTCGTGCGGTTTATCGGAGGAATCGGCAAGAAAGATGAGATTCGAAAGCAGTTGCCGTTGGGCTAAAGCACGCGCCAGCTGCGGCCATCATTCTGTATCATCCGCTCGGCCTCTACCGGTCCCCAGGTTCCCGCGGGGTATTCGGGTAACCAGCGTAGTTTCTGCTGAGCCCAGCCTTCCAAAATCTTGGTCACCCAGGCCCAAGAGGCCTCCACGGCATCGCGGCGCATGAAGCGTGAGGCGTCGCCAGCCATGACATCGAGCAACAATCGTTCATAGGCTTCCGGAGAGGGGCGACCGAAGACATCGCAGTATTGGAAGTCCATTTCCACGGGATGGGTTTGCGCGCGCGTGCCGGGAACTCGCGAGATGATGCGGAGAGACAGGCCTTCGTCCGGCTGAATCCGTAAGGTCAGGACATTCGCCGGTTGAGGATGGGCGGGGTTCGCATTAAAGAGAATTTGTGGGATGTCCTTAAACTGCACGGCGATCTCACTGGCTCGCTTGGGTAGGGCCTTGCCGGTGCGAAGGTAAAACGGCACGCCCGACCAACGCCAGTTTTCGACGAAAGCTTTGACCGCCACATAGGTTTCCGTGGTGGAGTTTGGATTGACACCCTTGTCCCGGCGGTAGCCGGGGATCGGTCCGTCATGCGCCGTGCCTTCGGCATATTGCGCGCGGACCGTATATTGCTCGACATCCTTACCGGCGATGGGACGCAGACAGCGCAGCACCTCCATCTTGGCATTGCGCACGACGTTGGGGTCGAGCGAATAGGGCGGCTCCATTGCCACGAGACAGAGCAGTTGCAAGAGATGATTTTGGATCATGTCCCGCAGGGCGCCGGCTTCTTCGTAGTAACTGGCTCTCGTTCCGACGCCTTCCGTTTCGCTGACGGTGATCTGGACATGGTCGATGTACTTATGGTTCCAGAGCGGCTCGAAAATGCTGTTGGCGAAGCGGACCACCATGAGGTTCTGGACCGTCTCCTTTCCCAGGTAATGATCGATCCGAAAGATCTGGGACTCATCGAAAACCTTGCCGGTCGCTTCATTGATTTGTTGCGCAGAGGCCAGGTCACGCCCTACCGGTTTTTCGACGATGATACGCGAATAGGGGGCATCCCCCGCCGGTGGAGTCGCCAGGCCGGCCTCAGCCAGCCCTTCGCAGACGGCGGCAAACGAGCTCGGTGGGATACTCAGATAAAAAATGCGATTGCCGGGGAGCTGCATGTTACGCTCGACCTCTTCCGCCTTGGCACGGAGCGAGTGATAGGTCTTGGAATCGTCGTTTTCACCTTGGATATAGAACAGGTGAGGTTCGAATGCGCGCCAGGTATCCTCCACCAAGGCCTGCCGCGAATGTTTGATCACCCCTTCCCGAACCAGATTGCGGAATTCCTGATCGTTCATCGGCTTGCGACCGAGACCGATCACCGCATACTTGGCCGGCAGCAGCCCGTCGAGGAGTAGGTTGTAAACAGCCGGGATGAGGCGCCGCCTCGCGAGATCCCCGGAGCCACCGAAAATGACCAGTGTGCAGGCCTCGACCGGAGTGACGGACTCGGGGAGGGGCTTGATGTCGACGGGAGTGGTCGGAGCGGCCATAGTGGGGGTTTCCGGTGGTTGAGGATTCAGCGCCTGACGCTATGTCCGCCGAAGGCGTTGCGCAAGGCCGCCAGCATTTTTTCTGCAAAAGACTCTTCCTGCCGCGACCGGAACCGTGTAAAGAGCGCCGCCGTGAGCGTCGGAACCGGCACGTCCTTGTCGATCGCATCTTGAATCATCCAGCGTCCTTCACCAGAATCCTGGACATACCCTTTCAGCTTTTCGAGTTTCGGATCTTGTTGCAAGGCGCCGACGGCCAGTTCCAAGAGCCAGGAGCGCACCACGCTGCCATGCATCCACACGTCGGCAATTTTGCCGAGGTCAAGGCGATAGTCGCTTTTCGCCATGAGTTCGAAGCCCTCGGCATACCCCTGCATCATGCTGTACTCGATGCCGTTGTGCACCATTTTGACGTAGTGACCGGCTCCATGCGCCCCCATATGCGCCCACCCCTGTTCCGGGGCCAAGGTCTGGAAGATTGGGGCCAATCGCTGAACCGGTTCCTTCTCGCCGCCGACCATCAGGCAGTAGCCCACTTTCAGTCCCCAGATCCCGCCGCTGGTGCCGACATCGACATAATGGATCCCCCTTTTGTTCAACTCCACGGCGCGCCTGGTATCATCGTGAAAGCGGGTATTGCCTCCGTCGATGATGGTATCGCCCGGCTGGAGGAGAGCGGCGATGGCTTGCACGGTTTCTTCCGTCGGGGTACCCGAAGGCACCATGACCCAGACCGCGCGAGGAGCCGCCAATTTCGAAATCAGGTCGCTCAATGAAGAGGCGCCCACGCAGCCCTTCCCTTCCGCCTGTTTGACGACTTCGGGAGCGCGGTCAAAGGCCACGACACGGTGCCGTCCCTGCTGCAGGCGCGTGACCATGTTCATTCCCATCTTGCCGAGTCCGACAAATCCGAGTTCCATAATTAACCCTCTCTGATGGTACGCGTTCGTGATGCCTGCTGGGGAGCCTGATGGACCGTGAGCCTTGAGCACTCGTCTACTGTTGCGGCGATGCTACCATGCTCGAACTTGAACACAAACGGATGTTTGTGTTCGCACCGGACGACGCGTGCTCTCAGTCCACGCGAGGCGGCAGCGGGATATCCCGGAACAGGGCGTCGGCGAATCGCCGGCCGTACGTGAGTCGTTCGTGGAGCGTGGCCGCGCTCAGGAATTGACTTGCCAGGTCGCCCAGCGCAGGGTCGCGCGAGGCGAGGAACCGGAGGGTATCGACCGGCGCCGTGAGCCACAGACCACGGGTGCGAAAGAAAGCCGTGAGGCATTCTTGGAAAAAGATGTGCAAGAGGTATTGGGCGGTACTGGGCTTCTCGCGCAGGTCGTCGACTTTGCCCAGCCAATGGAGACAGTCGGCCTTCAATCGAATACGTTCATGGAGACTGGCTGCCGGCGGACCCTGGCGGAACCGTTGCGCGGCTTTCGCAATGAGTTGCGCCGCAATCTCTTCGTAATCGTACAAAATTCGTCCTTTGCGGAGCATGGGGGCCAGACGCGGCGAATAGTCGAGATCCTCGGCGACGGTCTTGTGCTCGCCGTAGCGGATGTCGACCAGCCGGTCTGCGACGCGGATCATTTCCTGTCCATCCGCCGGTCCCTTGACCAGGACGATGAGATCGATGTCGCTGTGAGCCGTCACGGCGCGTCGAACCCCAGACCCGACGAGTATGACCCCCACCAAGTCCCCGCCGCGTTTCGCGCGTACGTATTTCACTGCCACGGCTAGCGCATCGTCGTACCCAGGCGGGGTCACCGCCGGGGGCATGTCCGGAGGTTCGGGAATGTCGAGCAACTCCGCGTTCAATTCCTCGGACGAAGGAAGGGCGGTAGAACGCTGAGATGAAGAATCGGCCAGTTGTGGTTCCATGGATAGTATCTATGTCCTAGAACGTGTCAGGCGGCCTGCACACGTCGAATATGTTGTTCTAGAGCGCCAAGCCACTCGTCAAAGGGTTGCTCGGCATCGACCACGATTTCGAGTTTACCGTTAGGAAGTTTGCGAACGAGGCCGGGATTCTCCGGCGAGAGAGGAATCTCCACCCACTCGCGATCAAGGCCCAAGGCATCTGTCACATCGAGAATCCGGCTGATTTGTTGAAACGATACCGCGTCAAGCGTCACGCATACCTCTCAGTACTGTCCCCTGTGATGGCATTTTAGGAGGGGGCCCTTGGCCTGTCAATGTGAGCGAACCCCTCTCAGCGAAGCACCCGCGCCACAATTGCAGCCGCATGCTTGATGGCCTCGGCCGACACATCCAGATGTGTCACGGCGCGACAGGTTGTTCCGCCGACGGCGTTGAGCAGCACACCTTCCTGCTTGAGCGTCGCCACGAACTCCGCCACCGAGAGCCGTGAACTGTGCAGGTCGAAAAACAGGATGTTCGTCGCCACCGTATCAGGGTTGATGGAGACAACAGGAATCTGTTGAAGCAGTGCTGCGAGGCGACGCGCATTCGTGTGATCTTGTGCCAGCCGGTGAATGTTGTGTTCCAAGGCATAGAGGCCCGCCGCAGCAAGAATACCGGCTTGCCGCATGGCGCCACCATACATTCGCCGGAACCGTCGCAGGCGTTCCAACAATTTTGGATCGTCCGTGGCAATCAACGAGCCGGCCGGCGCGCCAAGTCCTTTCGAGAGACAGAAGGTGACTGTTTCAAAGTGGCGAGCATAGTCGGCGGCAGGTACTCCTGATGCGACCACGGCATTGAATAAGCGGGTTTTCGAGGCAGATCAGTGCGGTTTGAATGCTGTAGGGATCCCGGGGGCGGATTGCGGCCTCGACCTGCTCCGCCGTCATGAGTCCCTGCGCGCCGGTCACCCAATGCAATTGCACACCGGCCAGGGCCCCCGCGGCGCCCTGTTCGTAGCGCACGATGTGGGAACGACCTTCAACGATCACTTCACGTCCCGGCTCGGCGTGAACCCGCAGGCACAGCTGATTCCCCATCGTGCCGGACGGCACGAAGAGGGCCGCTTTTTTCCCCACCAGCGCCGCGCCGACCTCCTGAAGCCGGTTGACGGTGGGATCTTCCCCATACACATCGTCGCCCACGTCGGCGCGGGCCATGGCCTCGCGCATGGCTGGGGAAGGTTTGGTGACGGTATCGCTGCGGAGATCGATCATCGCAGAGACTCCTGCAAAGAATGGCTTTGGCGCAACATATGCGGCTCGGCGGCATTCTAGCAAATTTCCCCCCTGCCGGTGATACACTGCCGTCCAGTGGGGTCACATGACGCGTTTGCGCCGTTCACTCGCCCGATTCATACAGGCCGAGCCGCATGAACTGTGGCCGTTGGCCTGGTCGTTTGGGTATTTTTTCTGTCTCCTCTGCGGATACTACATTCTCCGTCCGGTACGCGATGAAATGGCCATTCAGGGCGGCGTCCACAATCTGCCCTGGATGATGACCGCGACCTTTGTCACCTTGCTGGCAGCGACGCCGCTATTCGGCTGGTTGTCCGCTCGATATTCCAGATACCGACTCCTGGTGGCGGTCTACGGTTTCTTTATCGCCAATCTGGTGGCGTGGTATCTCCTGATGACCAGCCACCAATATATCGAGTGGGTCGCGCGTGGATTTTTCGTCTGGCTCTCGGTGTTCAACCTTTTCGTGGTCTCGATCTTCTGGAGTTTCATGGCCGACCTGTTCACGCCCGCCCAAGGCGCGCGCCTCTTCGGCGTGATTGCGGCGGGCGGGAGCAGCGGCGCCCTCTTCGGGCCGCTGCTCGCCACCGGGCTCACCTACCTGTCTCCGGTTCCGGTGCTCATGCTGGCCTCAGCGATCTTCTTGCTGGCCTGCACCGGCTGTATCTATCAACTGGAGGCCTGGAGTCGCGCGTGCTCCCGGTCCCATCGTGCGAGCATCGGGGAGCCGCTCGGCGGTAGTTTCCTCGCTGGTATTCGGTTGGTGTGGGCGTCGCCGTATCTGCTCGGCATCTGCGGATATCTTTCCCTGCTCACCATGACCGCGACGTTCCTTTATCTCGAACAGGTGCGGCTGGTGGCGGAATACTTCTCAACGCCGGAGGCCAGAACGCGTCTGTTTTCCACGCTGGATTTTGCCACGAATGTGCTCACGTGGTTGACCCAGATCCTCATCACGAACCGTCTGGTCGGTCGATTCGGTTTAGTGGCGGCGCTGCTCTTTCTTCCGATCATCAGCCTCGGGGGTTTTCTGGGCATCGCCCTGTGGCCGGGGCTGGCGGTGTATGTGAGCTTTTCCGTCTTGCGGCGAGTCGGGGAATACGCATTATCGAAACCGGCCCGCGAAGTCCTGTTCACGGTGGTGAGTCGCGAAGAAAAATATAAGGCGAAGAACTTCATCGATACGGCCGTTTCGCGCGGGGGCGATGCCTCGACAGGATGGTTGGTGTCCGGCATCAAGGCCCTCGGGGTAACCACTGCCCACATCGCCTGGGCCCTCGTCCCGCTCATGTTGCTCTGGGCCTGGCTCAGCCACTGGCTTGCCGCGCAACAGGGCCGTCAGGTTCGTTCATCCGAGTTCTCAACTCCAGTGCCGGCGGAGGAGATGCGATCTGATAGGGTGGGCCCTCTCTTTGACTCACAAAAAAATCGCATGGTATAGTCCGGCGCGGCGGTGGTCAGTCGGTTATTGATGCCTGTCCCTTGCCGACATCCCCAGATTTTATCCACCCACTGGCTTAGAACACAGGAATCACATGGTTGAAGTTCCAGTCAAACTCTATCTCGATAAGTTATTGAAGACGGCTCGTGAAGCTGTCCGTCCTTTCTCTCTGGTGTCAGGTCCAGTTCGAAACCAGGCCTTGCGGGCGATGGCGACGCATCTTGCAGAGGCGGAAGAGGCCATCCTGGCCGCCAACGAAAAGGATGTGGATGCGGTCGGAAAATCGATGACCGGATACGAAAACCGAGAGCGGGTGCGAGATGCCGTTGCACGAGTCCGCATGACCGCCGATGACGTCAAGGCGATGGTGGATCGACTGCACCGTATCGCCGATCTACCGGATCCGCTGGGAGAGGTCATTGGCCGTCACGATGAGCCCAACGGCCTCCAGGTCAGTCGAGTTCGTGTGCCGATCGGCGTCATCGGCATTGTTTCCGAATTGGCGCCGCTGGAGACGATCGATGCGCTGGCACTCTGTCTGAAGTCGGGCAATGTCTGTGTCTTTCGCGGCTCACCGGATTGGACATTGACGCAACAGACGATCGCCGCGAGCCTGACACGTGCCATGACAGAGGCGGGGATTACGTCCGGCGCTTGCACCATCATCGACCGTCTGGAGAAAGACGCGGCGCTTGAGCTCATCAAGTCCGGGAAGGCATTGGACGCGATCATTCCACGCGGCGGCGCCGGGCTCCGCAAGGTCGTTCAAGAGCAGGCGAAGATGCCTATCTTGTGCCATGACGGCGGCATCACGCATGTCTACATCGATGATGACGTCGAAATTCCGCTGGCGCAGAATATCGTGGTGAATTCAAAGGTACAGCTGCCTGCTGCCGCCAACGCGTTGGATACGCTGCTGGTGCATCAGGGGATCGCCAGACCGCTCCTGTCGGCGCTGATCCTGCGATTGCTCGACGAATTCAAGATCGATGTCTATGGCTGTCCGAAGACCGTGTCATTGATGGGGCAGATGCTCATGACGGGTCACAAGGCCGTCAAACCGGCCCAGGATCAGGATTGGAGCAAACAGTTCCAAGGTCCTAGTATGGCCATTAAAATGGTGCCAAGCTTCGACGAGGCTCTGGATCACATCGCGAAGCACGGTCCAAGCCATACCTGCGTCATCGTCACGAAATCCTACGACTCGGCCATGCGCTTTACGAAAGAGGTCGATGCGGGGACCGTTCTGGTCAACGCCTCCTCGCGCTTGAACGCAGGTGACAGCCTGGGCTTGGGCGCCGACGTCGGCTTGAGCTCAACGCGGCAGCATGCGCGAGGGCCGATCGGGCTCGAACAACTGACCTGCGAAAAGTACGTCGTGTTCGGCAGTGGACAACTGCGGCATCCGCACCCTGTGCCGCTGGCCTATGAAGACGCCATCATGCTGAAAAGGCCGTAAGGCGTGAAACGTGAAGCGTATCTCGTTGAGAGGACCATGTGCCTTGCGATACGAATGACGAGATACGAGCGTCGCTTCACGATCACTTAGCCTGGTGGGGGCTTCGGCATCTGGAGTCCGACGCGGCCTACTTCGCCTGGCAGAAAGAAGTCTTCACCCCACAAGAACTCGCGGCGCTGCACCAGCACATTGAAGCCAAGCGAACGGCGACCGACGGTCGCGCCGCAGAAATCGCCTTCTATGATCTGACCGCGAACCCACGGTCGGTCCCCGCGCTCTACAGTCAGCGATACGAATATTATCTCCAGGTCGGGTCGCGAGTCGTGCCTCACTTCAATGGTGCACCGTCCGTGCTCGATGTCGGTTGCGGGATCGGCATCCTCACCACGTTTTACGCGCAACAACATCCGGACTGTACTCTTCTCGGCGTTGACCGTTCACCGGCGTCGATCACGCTCGCGCGACAGCGGACTCTGGATGTTGACGCACAGCCGCTCGCGGGCCAGTTTGATCTGGTCATCGCGACGCATGCCTTGCTGCAGGCCGAGCAGGACCCGGGTTTGCCCAGCCGTGACTGGAGCACGTTCGAACGTTCGGCCGATGCGCAGGTCCAGCAGGAATTTGAGCAGCGGACTGGTTTGGGCGTTCGGCTGGATCGTCTTCGCGCCGGGCTGACGAGGTACGGTCGCATGCTCGTATTTGAAAAGGCGAGGCAACTGGCCAGACGCATTCCATTTCAGCGGGCGCTCGCCGCTCGCCATCTCCACCTTCTCGCGCCACCCGAGCCGGTGCGTTATCGCTCGGTGGAAGAACTCACGGACGACGGACCATTGTATGTCCTCGGTGTTGTGCCTCCGCCGGAGACTCTCGTCTGGAATGAACTGCCGGAACCGGATGGGGCCGCTTCGCTCGATGTGGAAGCGCTTCGGTCCGTTCGCACGCAAGGCGATGAGCCCTTGTACGAGAACCATGAAAGTTCGGCGGAACTGGCCTGGATGAACCTCGCGAGCAAACATGTGGTCGAGCAGGTCACGCACGGCGAGCCGGATGGACGCCGGTTGCATGCTGAATGGGGGCGGGCAGGCGACTTTAGATATCTCTATTGCGCCAATAGCTTTGATCAGCGTCAACTGGTGGTCGTCGAACCGGCTCGCGGCGCGATTCTCAAGACGTATTACGGGGAGATCGTTCGCGACATTCAGAGTCGCGGGAAGGAACGATCGTGATGATGTTTCCGACCAATCAACGGGCATCCTTTCCGCTCGATGTGCCGGAAGTGGTGGGCTTGGTGCCGGCCGCTGGGCTGGCGAAACGCCTTCAACCATTTCCTTGCAGCAAGGAAGTCTACCCCGTCGGCTTCGCCATCGATGAGAAAACCGGGATGTCGCGCCCCAAGGTGGCGGCGCATTATCTGCTGGAGAAATTCAAGGCCGCCAGTATTACCAAGGCC
>JAJONL010000055.1 GCA_021323395.1 Nitrospira sp. | reverse complement strand
ACGGTCGATGAGGCCAAGATCGGCATCATGCCGGGCTTCATCCATAAGCGCGGGATTGTCGGCGTCGTCTCGCGCAGCGGCACCTTGACGTATGAGGCGGTTCATCAGCTGTCGACGTTGGGACTTGGGGAAACGACCTGTGTAGGGATCGGCGGGGATCCCGTCAATGGGACCGGCTTCGTCGATGTCTTACCGCTATTCGAGAAGGATCCTGAAACCCAAGCTGTCGTGATGATCGGCGAGATCGGTGGCGATGCTGAAGAAAAGGCCGCTGAATATATTAAGAAGAACGTCAAAAAACCTGTGATCAGCTTTATCGCCGGCATCACGGCGCCTCCGGGGCGCCGGATGGGTCATGCCGGAGCGATTATTTCAGGGGGTAAGGGCACGGCCACTGAGAAGATGAAAGCACTTGAGGGGGCTGGAGTGCGTGTGGTGAAAAATCCAGCCGAAATCGGCCGTGCCGTGAAAGCGGCGCTCGGGCGTTAATCTAGATCACTCGTTCCGGAGGGCGTCGGAGGCAATCCGACGCCATTTTTTTGGCGAGATAGTCCGCCGGTTTGAGCAAAAAAGGAACCTCGCAAAGCCGATTGTGATCCGTTGAAGATGAGTCAAACGGTAGGTCCGAATAGCTGCGCGTAATACCAGTCGAGCAGTGCCGAGCATTCCTCTCGGTCATATGCTATTTCTCAAAATCCGGAATCTTCCCTTTTTACCTCGCCCGAGACGTGATACTGTATATGAGTCTATACAGGCCGACTGGTCGACAGACATTGATTGCTCGCCTCTAACCCGAGATAGGATCGGCTCCCCCCTCCAGCAGACGCAGTGACAGTACAAGGAGTTCCGGTTACTGTCCGTATGAAAGGACGCCACTATGCTCGTGTTTCTCATACATGTCCGTGATCCCCAGTTTTATGCGCTCCCCGCAAAGACTCGAGCCAGGAACGGACGCATCAGGGTGATGGGTTTCCCACCGATTGGGATCATGTCCTTATCGTCCGTCTTGAAGCGCGCCGGCCACGAATGTGTGATGTTCGACCAGGCCCATCCGGAAACGCCTAATGATTTTATTATCGAACAGATCAAACAACGGAAACCGGCCCTGGTTGGCCTCAGCTTTCTCAGTACCACGAGCTACCCCTACGCAAAGATTCTCGCGCGTCAGATTCGGGCGACGGATAAGCAAGTAAAGCTGGCCTTTGGCGGCGTCTTCGCCAGTCTCAATGCCGGGCTCGTGAAGCTGCAATGTCCGGAAGTAGATTTCATCTGCCGGGGGGACGGGGAGCAACTCCTGCTCGACTTGCTCGAGCGCATCGACGATCCGCAGGAAGTCGGTGGCGTGACCTGGGCGAAAGATGGGCAGGTGATCAACAACCCTAACCGTGTTATGGAACGACATTTGGACCAATGGCCTTTCCCGGATCGGGAGAGCTTAGATTTGGACTTTGTCGAGTCCATGCCCTTGGACGTGCCGGCCGTCTTGTCGATGGAACGATTTACGACCATGCAGACATCGCGTGGCTGCCCCTGGCCATGCGTCTTCTGTGACATTCCGATCTTCAACGAGGGCAAGTGGCGTGCGCGTAGTGCGCAACACGTCGTCGACGAGTTGAAGTACCTCGAAGCGAACGGGTATGGATCGGTTTATTTCGTCGACGATCACTTCCTGTTGCAGCCGAAACGAATCGATGCAATCTGCACCGGCGTCATCGAGGCCAAGCTCTCTATTCAATGGGGTATCGAAGGACGTGTGGATTCGGTCGCGCAGCACCTGTTTCCTGCCATGGCCAAAGCACATTGCCGAACAGTAATGTTTGGTATCGAGAGCGGAAGTCAGAAAATCCTCGACCGGCTCAAAAAGGAACAGACTTTGGCAGAGGTCGAAACGGCAGTGCGGAATGCCAAGAAGGCCGGGATTGAGATTGTGCATGGGTTTTTTACGGTGGGCAACCCGGATGAAACTGTGGAGGACATGCAGAAGACATTCGACTTTGCGTCCAAACTGCCTCTGGATACATTCGGGTTTAATCGACTCTGCGTCTACCGGGGGACGCCGCTTTGGCAGGAGTACATCAAACGTGGCTTGGTCAGCGATGCGAAAGATTGGTACAAGTATTTCAAATGTTCTGAAATCGACCCCACTTGCCTGCCGGGAGCCGTGATCAACACGGTGCGACAAGAAGGCCTGAAGAAGCTGTTCATCTACAAGCTCACTCGTTATCCCATCCAGACATTCAAATTGCTGCGCCGGTTTTTACGGTACATGCCATTCCGTGACGTGGCCTATCTCATCATCAAGCCGTTTCTGGGGCAGAAAAAAGGGGCCACGAAGGCCGAAGTGTTGTCGAGGGCGGTCGAGCATGCGGAGATGAAAGATGCCGCGGCGCAACTGACGCAGCTCAGTGATGAGTTGTTGCATAGCGTGTTAGAAGAATCGAAAGCCGAGCGTCAAAGGATTCAGCAGGAAGCTGAAGAATCGCGAGAGCTACCCATGATTTCCACCCGGTAGGGCGGAAGGTGTTGTCATGTTCAACAAGTGATCCGCCCAGACCCATGGCGATCCCGCATCCTCATGCTTGCAATACACATAACAATCCTTCCCATTGGCTCGCGCTCCTCTGAAGTATTCTCCCCATCGCTCTAGGTCCTTGAACGAATACTGACTACGTCGGAGACGGGCATAAACAAAATCAGCCGTGTCTCGGCGCTCCGCATGGCAATCATCCGTCTCTACCGCCGCCCAGGCAACGTGAAACCGACGGAGAAGGCTCTCCACCGCTGGATTGTTCCAGCTGTCGTGGCGGAATTCTATTGCCCAACGATGAGATCGAGAGAGGGACGGCAAGAACGCGGCTAACCGGTCATCGTCTCGTTTGAGATTGGGAGGTAACTGGAGAAGGATCGGTCCCAGTTTTCCCTTTTCGACCAGGGGAGCCAAATGGTCTATCATGGTATGGAGGAAGGGAACCGCATCGGGGCGCAGTCGTTTCAAGTGGGTGATCGTGCGGTGGGCCTTGGCCGAGAAGACAAAGTGATCCGGTGTCTGATCGATCCATTTTGTTACTGACGATAAGGTGGGGAGCCGATACCACAAACCGTCCAATTCTACTGTGGCGTACCGTGTCGAGTAGTATTCGAGAAAATCAGATTGTTTGATCCCTGATGGATAAAAGCGTTTCGTCCCCTGCCATGGTTTATACGAATAGCCGGATAGTCCAATGTGAATGCAGGCCATAGGAAAACCACCACTCTATCGGCGCTCTCGCGCTCTCGCGCGCGAGGCCGCTCCTCACATCACCAACGCCAAATGTCGGGGCGGTTCCGATTATACCAAGATCAGGTATGAATGGGAGTGTGGCCCTATGCGTGACGGGCAGAGAACTGCATCGTCTCTGGAAGCGAGGGCGCTTCATGCCGAATACTCAATTTCCGCTACCGGCTCTCTAGCTCCGAGTATATCGACTACGCCCGGGGGGGATTTGACGCATTCGGAGGAGGTGGCAGACTCAACATGTCACGTGAGCAGCGAGGCAGGTGGTCGGTAGGCAGCCGAACCAAACCGGAAAGGAAATGGTAAGCGACCGGTGCGAGACCGCGACCGGCCGCTTAGTGAATTGACTGGATCAGTAGAGGTTACGTGCCCATCTCCCATGAGGCCAAATACTTGACCTGCTCCTTGGTGAGTTTATCGATGGACACGCCCATGCCGGCGAGCTTAAGCCGCGAGATTTCCTTGTCGATATCGGGAGGAACCGGATAGACCTTCTTTTCGAGTTTCTTATAATTCTTGACGATGAATTCCGCACCCAGGGCTTGGTTCGCGAAGCTCATGTCCATCACGCTGGAGGGATGTCCTTCGGCAGTGGCAAGGTTCACGAGACGGCCTTCACCGAGGAGGCTGACGCGACGACCGTTGTTCAAGGTGTATTGATCGACGCCTGAGCGCACGGCGAGTTTCTTTTTGCTGAGCTTTTCCAACGCAGGAATGTCCAACTCGACGTTGAAGTGGCCTGAATTACAGACGATTGCGCCGTCCTTCATCGCGGCAAAGTGTTCGCCGCGTATGACTTTCAGATTGCCTGTGACCGTCACAAAGAAGTCGCCGATTGGTGCGGCTTCGCTCATCGGCATGACCCGGAATCCGTCCATGACGGCTTCAAGGCCCTTCAAGGGATCGATTTCTGTCACGATGACATTGGCGCCCATGCCGCGCGCGCGCGTGGCAATGCCGCGTCCGCACCAACCGTAGCCGGCGACCACGAGCGTAGATCCACACACCAGGCGGTTGGTGGCGCGAACAATGCCATCCATGGTGCTTTGCCCCGTACCGTAACGATTATCGAACATGTGCTTTGTATCCGCGTCGTTTACGGAGATGACAGGGAATTTCAGGACTTTCTTTTCGGCCATGCTACGGAGTCGAATGACCCCGGTGGTGGTCTCCTCTGTTCCGCCAATCACGTTCCGGAGCAGGTCTTTGCGTTTGGAGTGCAGATGTGACACCACGTCGGCGCCGTCGTCCATCGAAAGGTGTGGCTTATGCGCGATGGCTGACTCGATATGCCGGTAATAAGTCTTGTTGTCTTCGCCCTTGATGGCAAAGGTCGGGATGCCTTCGTGCTGCACTAATGCAGCGGCCACGTCGTCCTGGGTGCTCAGAGGGTTGGAGGCACAGAGGCGAGCGTCTGCTCCACCGGCCTTCAGCGTTTTCATAAGATTGGCGGTCTCTGTTGTGACGTGCAGACAGGCCGTGACGCGGATGCCCGTGAACGGCTGTTCTCTCTCAAAACGTTTGCGAATGAGCCGGAGCACCGGCATCGTGGCTTCCGCCCATTCGATTTTCAATTTTCCCTGATCGGCTAATCCCATGTCTTTCACGTCGTAATCCACTGGTCTTCCTCCTATGTTATGGCTGATAAACGAATGATGCGTGAATGCAGAAAAAAGGGGGCGGGTTTGCGACCCGCCCCCCTGGCTGGTGCGACCTGCTTTGCGACCTTAGAGGCCGGCGTCCTTCCGCAAGACCTTGGCCTTATCCGTCTTTTCCCAGGTGAACTCTGGTTCGTTCCGCCCGAAATGGCCGTAGGCTGCCGTCTTCTTAAAGATGGGCCGCCGTAGTTTCAAGTGGTCGATAATCCCGCGCGGGGTCAGCGGGAAATGTTTCCTGACGAGCTTGTCCAGGTTTTCGGGCGCTACCTTCTCGGTGTCCTTGGTGTCGACCAATACAGAGACGGGATCGGCTACTCCGATCGCATAGGCCAACTGCACTTCGCACTTCGAGGCCAAACCGGCCGCCACAATATTCTTTGCGATGTAGCGAGCCATGTAGGAGGCTGACCGATCCACCTTGGAAGGATCTTTTCCGGAAAAGGCACCACCGCCATGGCTCCCGTGTCCGCCGTAGGTATCCACGATAATCTTGCGACCGGTGAGGCCGGTATCACCCATCGGGCCGCCGACCACGAATCGGCCGGTCGGATTGATGTGGTGCTTGACGCTCGTTGGATCGTACAAGCCTTTCGGCATGGACGGCCGGATAACGTGCTCCATCAAATCCTTCTCGATCTGCTTGTTGGTCACTTCGGGGCTATGCTGCGTCGAGACGACGATGGTGTCGATGCGGAAGGGTTTGCCGTCTTTGTACTCGACCGTCACTTGGGATTTGCCGTCGGGGCGTACCCACTTTAGAAGCTTCTTTTTGCGTACTTCCGACAGTCGTTTGGTTAAGCGGTGGGCCAATACGATCGGCATGGGCATGAGTTCCGTGGTCTCATTGGTAGCATACCCGAACATGAGCCCCTGGTCGCCGGCGCCGCCTGAATCGACGCCCATGGCGATGTCGCCGGATTGCTGGTGAATGGACGTGAGAACCGAGCAGGTCGTGGAGTCGAATCCCCAGGATGCATCCGTGTAGCCAACGTCTTTGATCACTTCGCGAATAATGTCGGGAATTTCTACATAGGCCTTGGTTGAGATTTCCCCGGCGACGAATGCAATGCCGGTGGTTAGAATGGTCTCGCAGGCCACCCGCGAGAACTTGTCTTGCGCAATGATGGCATCTAAGATTCCATCCGAAATTTGATCGGCAATCTTGTCCGGGTGCCCTTCGGTGACCGATTCAGACGTGAACAGATAATTATGTCTCATTGTTCCCCCTGGAATTGAAGTGATTCGAGGATTCGGCGGTTCAGATGGCACGGTGACTGAATGTGGCAGATTCTGCTCTCAGGATGATCAGGCAACTCCGCAGAAAACTGAAGCAATAGTATCTGACTAGGTCGTATTTGTCCACCAATCAGAATGATTTGATGGATTCTTGTCGGGAGGAAGTGTCTTGCTTGACAGTGCTCAAAGACGACTTGTAAGATAGCTTACTTTTCGCGCATTTGGAACATTTTTCATAACACACACTCTGCCCTGGAAATTCCAACCTCGTGGTACCGGCCTGCGCCAGCGCAGGATCCCACACGCAGCCTGCCATCCTTTATGGTGATTGGGTGAGCATGATGGGAGGTCAACGCGGGTAGGTCTATTGATTCATGAATGGCAAGCCCGACACAGCACCTGATTCTGCGGCCACTAGTCCCTCCACGTCCAGACTTGGATGGGAGGAGTTTTCACGGGAAACTGTGGAATTCTTCGCGTCGATCAAGCTGGCCATGTTCCTGTTTATTGCGCTTGCCATGACCGCGACGATCGGAACGGTGATTCAGCAGGGCGAGCGGCCTGAAACCTATGTGCAGGAATATGGAGAAGAGGCGTACCGTTGGTTTCTCCGGTTGGGATTCATCGACGTTTATCACACATGGTGGTTCACGAGCCTGCTGGGACTCCTCTGCGTGAATTCTCTCACCTGCTTCCATAAACGATTTCCTAGTGTGTGGCGGTCTATGCGCCAGGACAAGGTCAGTGTGTCGCTGGCCTTTATTCAGGGCATGAAGCAACAGACCACCCTTTCGCTCACTCAGACTAGGGAAGCCGTTGCGGAGCACTTAGTGAAGCTGTTCGGCGAAAAAGGTTATCGCGTTCTGACAAAAAGCGACCCGGGCGAGGTCACGGTCTATGCCACCAAGGGGATTATGGGGCGAGTTGGGGCCCATGTTGCGCACCTCAGTGCGACGGTGATCGTGCTCGGAGGATTGGTGGGGAGTTACTACGGATTCCAGGAATTCGGCGTCTGTCTCGAAGGTCAGACCTACCATATTCCACGAGGCAATTTCGATCTGCGGGTGGATAAGTTCTGGATCGACTACCATGAAAACGGCTCGGTCAAGTCTTACAACAGCACGCTAACGGTAATCGATCAAGGCACACCGACCGCGACCAAGACGATCACGGTCAATGATCCATTGGTCTATAAAGGTATCTGGTTCTATCAGTCCAGTTATGGGGATGCGTGGGATCAAATTGAAGCAGCGCGGATCAACATTAAAGAAAAAAACAGCGACAAAATCGTCGCCACCGTTGACTTGGAATGGAATAAGGAAAAGACCGTCGAAGGGCTCCCGCTCAAGATGAAAATGACCGATTTCGTGGCCGACTTTGCCTTCAATTCAACCGAGAAAAAAGTCTTTTCAAAAACCGCCGAACATGCCAATCCGGCGATTCGCCTGACGGTCGATGAACGAAGCGCCGTGCAGTCCACGCCCTGGGTGTTTTATCATTATCCAGATCTATTCGAGATCAAGGATTCGGCGTATCAATTCGAATTCATCGGCTATCAGCCCAAGAAGTTCACCGGTCTGCAGATCGCGAGAAATCCCGGCATCAATATGGTGTGGATCGGGTGTACGATGTTGGTAGTGGGAATGACTCTCTCGTCGCTTATTTATCATCGCCGGCTGTGGGCGAAGATCGTTTCCGGCGCATCGGGAGTCACGGTTCATTTTGGGGGCACCACACACAAGAGTCAGATCGACTTCCAAAAGGAGTTCAAAAAACTGACGGAAAAGATTCAGTCTCAGAATTGACCCTGACGACATATGCAGCGTGGCTGCGAGAAATGTTTGGGGGCCCACTGCAATCTACGATAGACGGAGGCCTGTATGATGCGATCACTGTTTCTGTTCGACATGACGTTCTGGCTCTATCTGGCGGCGTTGGCTTTGTACGTGGCCTATCTGTTTGCCAAACGTCCTGCCATGCAGCTGGCTCCCGCCGGGCATCCCACCGACAGCATTGAGGACCGTGATGGCGCTTGGGCCACTCAATTGGGGCAAGTGGCGACGCTGGTCACTGTTTTCGGATGGGTGTTGAACACTCTGGCATTGACCACCCGGGCGTTTGAGCGGATGGAACATTCGGGCACGTTTGCTCCCTGGTCGAACCAGTTCGAAGCCATGGCCTATGTCTCCTGGGCGATCATCCTGGGCTATGTGCTCCTGGAGTTCCGGTACCGGATCAAGGCCGTCGGAGCCTTTGTCGTTGGAATTGGATTCATCGCCATGGGTGCGGCGTCGCTCCTCCCCTATCGTTACCAAACCGCAGAGCCGCTTGTGCCGGCTTTGAACAGCTACTGGATTTACATCCATGTCTCGGTCACCTTGACGAGCTACGCTGCGTTCGCCATGGCTGGAGGACTGGGGTTGATGTATTTGTTCAAAGAACGGGCCGTGAATCGCGGCAGTCAGTCTCGTTTCTATGCGGCCTTCCCCGATCTCGAAACCATCGACGAACTGGGTTACAAGGCCATCATGCTGGGCTTCCCCTTGCTGGCGTTCGGCATCATTCTAGGTGCCATGTGGGCCAACTACGCTTGGGGTGGGTACTGGAGCTGGGATCCCAAAGAAACCTGGTCGCTGATTGTGTGGTTGATCTATGGTGCCTATATTCATGCTCGCATGACGCGGGGGTGGGAGGGACACAAGGCTGCCATCTATGCGATCTTCGGATTTCTCATGGTCGTGTTTTGTTTTTGGGGAGTAAATTTTCTACTCTCCGGTCTGCATGCCTACGCCTAACCGATGGCTGATCAATTGAGTCAAAGCTCCCTTGGGGCGGTTCCCCGGTCTGGCGCATCCCGAACCGTGGTCGTGCTGGCCGCCGCCGCCATTCTTGCCGTGATGTTTCTAGTCGTGTGGTTGCAGAGCTCCAAGTACGAACCATTAGTTGTAGGAAAAGTGGCGCCTGATTTCCAGCTCCCCGATTTGAATGACAAGCAGCTGCGGCTTTCAGACTACCGAGGCAAGGTTGTCTTCTTGAATTTCTGGGCGACGTGGTGCAAGCCCTGTCGCGAAGAAATGCCTTCAATGGAGGTGTTATACAAGAACTTTGAGAAGGATGGGTTGGTGATCCTCGCGGTCAGCATTGATCGCGTCACCACCAAAAAAGAAATTCCGCCCTTCGTCAAAGGACTCAATCTCACGTTTCCCGTGTTGGTGGATTCCTGGGGCCAGACCGACAAACGGTATAAACTGATGGGGGTCCCTGAAACCTACATTATTGACCAGCAGGGGGTTCTTCGCGAGAAAGTAATCGGGCCACGTGATTGGACGCGACTAGACAATCTCAAGGTGTTGACTCAACTCCTGAAGTCCGGAGAGAAGGCCGCGCGCGAGTCCTCTGGTCTGGTTGCCCCCGCGCTGTAAGTGAAACCATGGACAATCGGTCATCACTTTCCCTGATCGGCGCGGCTCTGGCGGTTGGGCTCATCACCGCCGATGTGCCGGGAGCTGCCGCCTTGCCGGCTGGTTCTCCCCTTTACGTGGTCGATCGCGCTCCGCAGGTCGATGAGGAAGCCCCGAACTTCTTGCTGAAAGATTCCGACGGCTTCAACGTCACGTTGGACCAGTTTCGGGGAAAAGTCGTGCTGCTGAACTTTTGGGCCACCTGGTGCGGACCCTGTAAGATCGAAATGCCCGCCATGGAGCGGCTCTATCGATCATTCAGCCGCGCAGAGTTTGAGATTCTGGCTGTCTCGACCGACGCCCAAGGCGCGGCGGTCACGCGTCCGTTTCAACAAGAAGCAGGTTTCACTTTTCCCGTGCTCCATGATGCCGATTTCCGCATCGGCCAGCGATATGGGGCGCGCCAGCTCCCGATGACGTTTCTGATCGATCGCAAGGGCGTCATTCGGAATCGGATTCCCGGTGCTCGCGACTGGAACACTCCGGCGGGGAAACGGCTGGTCGAATCGCTCTTGCAGGGGTCCTAGGCATGACTGATTCCGTGCAGTCGATTTCACTGCTTGCCGCGTTTTCCGCCGGCCTGCTCTCGTTCGTTTCACCTTGTGTGCTCCCACTGGTGCCTTCGTACATTTCCTACATTACGGGTCTCTCCATCGAACAGTTGACCGATGTGTCCGAGCGCAGCCGGTTTCGAAAAGCGATTATCGTCAACTCTCTGCTCTTTATCGCGGGATTTTCGACGGTGTTCGTCGCCTTCGGGGCCTCGGCGAGTTTTCTTGGACAGGTCTTGATCACCTATCAGGAACATCTGCGGCGTTTTGGTGGCATTGTGGTGATTCTGTTTGGTCTGTACTTGCTCGGTATCTTGAACCTGAATTTTCTCAAAATGGAGCATCGCTACCAGTTTCGAAGCCGGCCCGCCGGATTGCTCGGATCTTTCTTGATTGGAATCGCCTTTGCGGCGGGCTGGACTCCTTGTGTGGGGCCGGTGTTGGGAACTATTCTGCTCTATGCCAGCACGACCGAATCGATGTTGAGCGGCGTGGTGCTGCTCACGTTCTATTCGCTTGGCCTAGCCTTGCCGTTATTTTTGACGGCGCTCGGTGTCGATCGATTTCTGAGCTATTTTAAGGAAGTACGGGCCTATCTCTGGGGTGTGTCCACCGTGAGTGGGGTGCTGTTGATTGTGGTGGGCGTGATGATCTACGGGAATTCCCTGAGCATGATCACGAGCTTTCTTGAACGATACGGAATCGGTTGGTATCTCGGACAGTAACTCGGGCGCTTCCCTCCCTCCCCTGTGGTCTCACTCCAATGAAGGTATGTCATGTCCTCGAATGCCGATGACACCGGCATGAACTTCGTGCTCTCCGATCGGTATGCGCCGCATGACTGACAGGCAAGAAAACAGAATCTACGATGTGGTGATCGTCGGTATGGGGCCGGCGGGCGCCGCCGCGGCAGCATTGCTCGGCCGGGGAGGCCTCGCCGTGCTGGGGTTCGATAAAGACCGGCATCCTCGTTACAAGGTCTGCGGCGGCGGCTTGTCCGCGCGTGTCGCTCGGTTTCTGGACCCTGAGTTTCAATCGGTGGTCGAGCATACGGTCCATGGGGTGCAGTTCGTTTATCGCGGACAACATCCAATACTGATTGAATCGCCGCAGCCGATTGCCTACATGGTCATGCGAGATCGGTTTGACCACCATCTTCTCCAGCAAGCCGTTCGTGCCGGGGCGGAGATCCGGAATGGTGAAGCAGTGATAGACGTTCATCAGGATTCCGACGGCGTGGAGGTGACCACCGACAGGGGCCGGTATCGTGCAAAAGTCCTCATCGGAGCAGACGGAGCCAATAGCCTTGTGGCGCGACGCCTCTTCCCCCAACGGTTCATGCATCGCGGGCCGGCCCTGGAAAGCGAAGTGCCGATTGGAAACGGCTCTCATTATCCAGGCCCCTCAACGATCCTTGTAGACGTGGGCGCGGCCCGGCAGGGTTATGGATGGATTTTCCCCAAACAGCACTGTCTGTCGGTGGGGGTCGGCGAGTTCCGTCATAAATCGACGAGCCTGCGAAAGACATTCGATCGATTCGTGCGGGAGGAGCCGGGGCTTACCGGTCAAACGGTGCCGCGCCCGATGGGACATCCGATCCCCGCGTTTTCAGAGAGCGGCGAGGAGGAGAGCGAAAACACGCGGTCTCAATTCGTCAGTGGCCGAGCACTGTTGGTCGGGGATGCGGGCCACCTGGTCGATCCGCTGTTCGGAGAGGGAATTTATTATGCCGTGCGGTCGGGTCAACTTGCTGCGCAGGCGATTTTACCGAACGTGCACGAGAGCCCCATGTCGCTGGCAGCCTATGAGACGGCGCTGAATCAAGACATCGTACCGGATTTCCGGATTACCGCTCGCATTGCCCGAGTGATTTACACCTTTCCACGCTTGGGCTTCAAACTTCTCCGTCGTTATCAGGACGTCGTCCAATCCTACTATGCAGTGTTGCAAGGACATACCTCTCCCGAACGATTCCTGGCCGACGCAAAAAATCGCCTGAGAGTCTCGGTCAATGACCTCCTGCTCGAAGCCCTGCGCCTGCGTTAGATCGGGTCCGGGAGAGAGAGGAGGAATCCGCTCCGGTCAGCACCAGGCGCCGAGCCGGCAGGAGACAAACGGCTGGCGCAGCGACAGACTTGCTGTGTTAGGCTGGTGTTGGTCGGTCGATGCTGCGATGGAAGAGAAACTCGAAGCTGGGGTTTTGGCTGCAAACAATTGAGTGGCAGGGGTGGTTGATTGGCTGTCAGACGTCGGAGCGTCAGATGTGGCCGCGATCGCCTGCGGGGACGAGGAGGGCTTTTTCTCAAGTTTGGCCAACAGGCGCCGACCGTCGCCAGAGAACTCGCTCTTGGGATATTTTTCCGCCAGGAGTTGGAGTCTCTCTATCGCCCAATCATTGGCGCCGAGTTCCTGATAGGTCAACGCCAGGTAATACAACGCTTCCGGCGCCACTTGCTTGTCCGGATAGTCTTTCATGATCTGATCAAAGCGATGGGCCGCTGCAAGGTATGAGGCGCGCCGATAATAAAACTGCCCGACGAAGAGATGGGTCTTGGCCAACCAATCGTGACAGTCCTCCAAACGTTGCAGGGCTTGACCTTCGTATTTGCTTCCCGGAAATTCTTTCCGCAATCTCTCGAAGGCGGCAATGGATTTCTGAATAGGTTCGGGGTCGCGATCGATCGATTTCGCCATCCGGAGGTGACTCTCCGCCATCCGGAATTGCGCATAGACCGCGAGTTGATGGGCGCGATGCAGTTCGAGGAAATGCTGATACTCGACGATGGCCTCCGCGAACTCTTCCTTGTCGAAAAAGGCTTCGCCACGTTTCATGATGACATTGGGGTCATAGTTCTTTTCGATGGTATCGCCGAGGAAAATCTGTTCATCGGTGCCGCTCACAGGTTTGCCCTCGGCGGTGGTTTTGGGTTTGCTCGAACACCCGTTGGCAAGACCGAGCAATGTCACGAATACGGTGAGAGAAATCAACACTCCCCTAGCACGCACACGCATCCAGCGACTCCTTTAGGCAGAGGCTTGAGAGAACCAGTTAGGCCGCAACAATTAAATTTTTCTAGCAGATCGAAGCGCGAAATGCAACGGAATCACCATCTGGTGGTTGACCCTCTTCGGCGCGGGTCCTATAATCGCGCCGCGGCTGATGAGACGCGGCCGCACCTCACTGATAACGAGCTTCAACAAGACTTCAGCAGGGATCCTGTGACGCGCAGTCGTATTGTCGGAACCGGCTCTTTCGTCCCTCCCCGAGTGGTCAACAACGAGGAGGTGGCTGGGCCCCTTGGATTGAAGCCGGATCAGATAGAGGCCTTGACCGGAATTCGGACCAGGCATTGGGCGGAGCCGGGACAAGCGTCTTCAGACCTCGCGGTAGTGGCAGGACGGCGGGCCTGCGAGGCCGCTGGACAGCCTCCGGATTCAATCGAAGCGATCATTGTGTCGACGACCTCTCCGGACAGCGCCTTTCCTTCCACCGCCTGCCATGTGCAACGAGCATTAGGCGTCAAATCGGTCGCGGCATTCGACTTGGCTGCCTCTTGCTCAGGGTTTTTGTACGGACTGTCGATGGCCGACGTCATGATTCGCAGTGGGCAGATACGCTCATGCCTCGTCATCGCATCTGAAATCAAGTCGCGTTCTCTCAATCTGTTCGATAAGGAAACGGCCATACTCTTTGGCGACGGAGCCGGCGCGGTGGTGGTTGCCGGCGAGGATAATATGAGCCCGGATTCCCCTGGGATACTCGGTGTGCGCCTGTACGCGGAGGGCTCGAGTCACGGACTCATCACGATTCCGTCCGGGGGGTCGCGGATGCCCAGTACCTTGCAGGGGGTGCGCGACAAGGAACATACGCTACGGATGCGAGGCAGCGCCGTCTTTCGATCGGCGGTGCGATGCCTGGAGCAGGCCATTAAAAGGTTGCTGAAAGAGTTCGGCCTGACCGCCGGGGATGTGGCGCATGTCATCGCCCACCAGGCGAATGCGCGGATTCTTGAACAGCTCCGACGCCGTCTCGGGCTCGGGCCCGGGGTGCTCTATTCGGTCATCGAACAGTTCGGAAACACGTCATCGGCTTCGCTGCCCATCGCGTTGGACCATGCCGCTCGGGCCCACCGGTTCGCACCGGGAGATCTCCTTTTGCTGGGCGCATTCGGCGGCGG